>CALZHD010000137.1 GCA_945787155.1 uncultured Gammaproteobacteria bacterium
AAACCACTGTCAGCAGATGCCATATCGAACATTACCAATAAACTATTTATGCGCCAAAATCTTGCCCATTAAATGAGTTCCCGCGGAAGGCTCCTTTGATGGGTGATTTTTTTCGTTTTTATCGTGCTTTCTATTTGAAGATCCGGGTCGGACCCAGCTAAGCCTCTAATACTACTCAACTATCATCCAATAAACAGTCCTTTTTTACGCTTATATGGCTGTTTTTAGCACCAAAATGGACATCATAACCTGCGCCCTCTTCTAGTATGGCGGACCCTTCATTCATCACGACAATGGTGCGCAATGCATCGGCATCTTTTATAGTCCACAATGCCTTGAGTAAGGGACGATCATAAGACCGAACTGATGACTTAAGTCTCTATTTTCACCATTAACTTTTTATGCTTTTATTTTCGTGGCGGTAACTTGGTAATATGTAGCACCGAAAAGAAACAAGGCTACCTTCAAACTCATCACCAACAACATCCCACAAAAGACAAAGCCCCCAAACGCTAATCACGCATGGAGGCTTTATCAGAGATATTCGCACAACTATCTACTGCTTAGGCAAATACCGCAACGGGTCCACCGGTTTACCGTTATAGCGAATCTCAAAATGCAGCATCACCCTGTCGCTGCCCGTCGCCCCCATCGCGGCGATCTTCTGCCCTTTGTTGACTGACTCACCCTCCTTCACCAGCAGCTTGTCATTATGGGCATAGGCACTGAGGTAGCTGTCGTTATGTTTGATGATCAACAAATTACCGTAGCGGGTTAAACCATTACCGCTATAGACGACCTTCCCTCTGGCGGCGGCACGAACCGGGCTGCCGGCAGGGCCACTGATATCAACCCCATTGCCATCGATCTTTTTTGCAGAGAAGGTACTCAGTAGTTTGCCTTTGGCCGGCCAACCCCAGGTAAGCGGTCCATATTTAGCCTTGCTTGTTGATACAGTTGTCTGACGCTGAGGTTGAGATTGGGGCTGAGTTACGCTTGCACTGCTCTTACTCTGAATAACAGGTACAGCACTGCGCTGTTGTTTGCTACGCGCCTGCAACAGTGCAGGATTTGATTTATTGAGTGGCGGCGCGATCCGCAGCATCTGCCCCTGGTGGATAACATAAGGGGTTCCAATCTTGTTCCAAGCAGCAACCTCGCGTACATCCTGGCCGTAACGCCAACTGATTGAATAGAGGGTTTCGCCCTTCTGCACCTGGTGGTGTACCAACGAGCCGCAGCCTGCAAACAACAACATCAGCATGACTACGAGTGTTGTTTGTATTTTAGCTTTCATACTAAGTTAGTAGCGGTTAATACTCATGTGAACTGAACAACGGCATACACGACTATCGCAATAATAATCACCGCCCAGCCGATGCGATCGACATAGGCTCGCAATGCCGTCTCCATGCGCTCACCACCCCAGTAGATCAAACCGGCAACCAGAAAGAAACGTAGGCCACGGCCGATGATGGAACAGAGCAGGAATGGCAGGAACGCCATCGACACCGCACCCGCCGAGAGCGTGAAGATCTTGTACGGTATCGGTGAAAAACCGGCGATAAAGACCACCCACACACCCCACTCGGCAAACCACTCGGTAGCGGTTTCATAATGCGCCCAATAGTGCGTCTCCTGGATCAGTGGTGCAATCGCATCAAAGGCAAAGTAGCCAATCAGATAACCAAACACGCCGCCGAGTGCTGAGGCAGCGGTGGTGATAGCGGCATAGAACCAGGCGCGTGAACGTTGCGCCAGTACCATCGGTGCCAGCATCGTATCGGGGGGGATGGGGAAAAATGATGACTCGGCAAAACTCAGGGCCGAAAGGTAATAAGGTGACTTGGGATGTGCTGCCCACACCATCGCCTTATCATATAGGTAGCTGAACAGTTTCATTCCTTGACGGCTATTGTTTCTGTCCACTCAGCATTGGCACAAAACTCACCTGCTCGATAAAGGTTTCTTCAACCCCCTCATGGGTGCGCGTATAGAGCATCAGATTCTGCACGCCCTGCTTGCCAATCGGAATGATCAGACGCCCACCCAGCGTCAACTGCTCCAGCAGTGGCATCGGTACCTCCACTGGTGCAGCGGTGGCGAGGATACCGTCATAGGGACCGTACTCTGGCCAGCCGATGGTACCGTCATCGTACTTGAGACGAATATTGCGCAGTTTGAGTTCCTGAAAACGCGCGCGTGCCTGTTTCAACAGCGCTTCGATACGTTCCACGCTATAGACCTCTTTGACCAGCAATGACAGGATCGCCGCCTGATAACCGGAACCGGTACCGATCTCCAATACCTTATTAAGTGGACCACTCAACAACAACGCCTCGGTCATCCGCGCGACGATGTAGGGTTGCGAGATGGTCTGGCCGTATCCAATCGGCAGTGCGGTATCTTCATAGGCGCGACTTGACAGCGCCTCATCCACAAAGATATGACGCGGCGTGGCTCGCATTGCATCGAGCACTTCCAGGCTTTTGATCCCTTCACTTTCAAGACGCGTGATCAGGCGGTCACGGGTGCGCTGTGATGTCATCCCAATGCCCTGGTGGCGTGACATTAGTTCGCTATCCTTTCTGCCCAGTCACTCACGGTAGCCAGCGCACTGTGATTAGTGAGATCTACCTGTAACGGGGTGATCGAAACAAAGCCTTCATTGATGGCATGAAAGTCTGTGCCTGGCCCTGCATCCTGCTCGCCACCGGCGGGGCCAATCCAATAGATGTCACGTCCACGCGGGTCCTGTTCACGGATGACGGCCTCTGCCTTGTGACGGTGGCCAAGGCGGGTCACCTTGAAACCGGCCAACTGCGCCCACGGCAGGTCAGGCACATTTACATTAAGGATGGTATTGGCATCGAGCGGCTCATCACGCAACTGCACCACGAGTTTCTGCGCGACACGCGCTGCTGTTTCAAAATAGGTGGCATTATGGCTGGTCAGTGAAATCGCAATCGTTGGCAGCCCCAGGAAGCGTCCTTCCATTGCCGCGGCAACGGTGCCCGAATAAAGCACGTCATCACCGAGATTCGCACCGTTATTGATGCCGGAGACCACCATATCTGGCTCTTCCTGCAGCAATCCAGTGATGGCGAGATGAACGCAGTCTGTCGGCGTACCATTGATTGAATAGAAGCCGTTCTCGGCACGAGTAACGCGTAGCGGCTGGTCCAGGGTCAGGGAGTTGCTGGCACCACTGCGATCACGATCAGGGGCGACGACGGTGGTCTCTGCCATCTCGGCAAGGACACGATTGAGATGAATAATACCAGCAGCCTGGTAGCCATCATCGTTACTGATTAAAATATGCATCTTTCTACGTCACTCAAGGGGGACCACGGGCTAACCACAATATCAGAACAATCGGAAAAACTTAAATGTAATGTGGTTATCGTTACCATCGCGATCCTGCTGTGGATCGTCAGCTACGGTGGCCAAATCAATACCCAATCAATACCAGATCAACTACGGCAGCACAGCGGCACACAGCGCGATCAGTCCCGTCGGATAGATGCCCAGGATCAATATCAGCACACCGTTGGCGCTCATCACAGCACGCATGTCATAGGCACTGCTGATTGGGGTATTGTCCACCGCATCGTCGAAATACATGTATTTGATCACACGGAGGTAGTAAAAGGCCCCGATGACTGAAAAGATGACTGCAAGGACAGCCAGCCACACCAGGCCGGTGTCAACCACCGCGCTCAATACTGCCAGCTTGGCATAAAAACCTACGGTGGGTGGAACGCCTGCCATCGAAAACATCACGATCAACATCATAAAGGCAAACCATGGGCTACGTTGATTGAGTCCCTTGAAGTCTTCCAGTTTATCCGCCTCAAAGCCGCTACGACTCAGTAGAATGATCATGCCGAAACCGGCCAGCGACATCAGTGCATAGGCGATCACATAGAACATCGCCGCCGCATAACCACTGCTGGTACCAGCAATAATACCCAGCAACAGAAAGCCAACATGCGAGATCGTTGAATAGGCAAGCATGCGTTTGATATTGGTCTGTGCAATCGCAATCACGTTACCAGCAATGATTGAGAGCACCGCGAGGATGATCAGCATATCCTGCCAGTGATCAATCAAGCCACCCAGTCCTTCGACTAGCAGACGCATCAACATTGCAAAGGCGGCAATCTTTGGCGCGGTACTGATGAAGAGTGTAATCGCGGTCGGTGCACCGTGATAGACATCGGGCACCCACATATGGAATGGCACCGCACCGAGTTTGAATGCGAGCCCAATAATGATAAAGACCAGCGCAAACTTCAGCACGATATCATCACTCGATCCCTGCTGGATGAATGAGGCAATCGCGGTGTGATCCAGTGAACCTGTCGCTCCATAAAGCATCGACATACCGTAGAGCAACATGCCGGAAGCGATCGCACCGAGCACGAAGTATTTCATCGCCGCCTCTGCGGCAACATCCGAGTCGCGGTTGAGGGCAACCATCGCGTACATGGCAAGCGACAAGACCTCTAGGCCGAGGTAGATTACCAACAGATTATTAGCCGACACCATCACCATCATGCCAAGCACAGCGAACAGCGCCAGCACAAAATATTCGCCCTTGAAGAGTCCACGCTCAATCAGGTATTCACGTGAGTAGATAAAGACTACCGCGGTGCTGAGATAGATAAAGAGCTTGAGTACAGTGCCCATACCATCATTAACAAACATGCCACCGAAGGTGTATTCAGGCACTGAACTCTGTATGAGGACAGTGCAAATTGCGGCACCGAGTAGTGTCGCCTGCGAAAGCAGATAGGTGATTGAGCGGTTTTTATCTGTCAGAAAGAGATCTACCACCAGGACGACACATATCATGGTGAGCACAAAAATCTCTGGCAGTGCCGGTGCAAAATTT
>CALZHD010000138.1 GCA_945787155.1 uncultured Gammaproteobacteria bacterium
GCCGGGACTTGGCACGAGGTCATCCGTGCTGATGTCGTAATTCGACGGACCTGCACTACCGCCGAGATACCAGCCGTCTGCCGCATGAGCAGTGCCCAGAGTGGCAAGACCAAGACATAGCAATGCGCACTTCACACTTTCCGCGATACTTTTCATCGTCATCTCCATTCGAGTGCCCAGCTGCATAAAAGAAATATAAAGATCCTTACTCCTAAAGTCTACAGCTATCGAATGACCTTTCGGTTTGTTTTTCGCCAGTCGTGCTTACGCTTGAGAAGCAGCAACTTGAGTTAAATGGTCGGTTTCTTTAGGCCTAGTCGAACAAGCCAGCTTGCGGGAGTACCCAATCTTCTGGCAGCCGGCTCATTCCGTTAAGATTTGTCAGACGCCTGCCCGCTGAGCGTTGCGGTATGCTAACAGGGCAGGGTTTTGAGGGTCAAAGCTATATTTCTTTTTAGCATGGCTCGTGCAACGTTAAGGGTAAGTTGAGCATGAAGCGTGTAGCGCTGAATGCATCTACTTGACCCGCTTATGCGTGATTTCTCAATTAAAAACTAGTCCTATTCTTTCGCTTCTAATGCCATATTCAGGTACATATGAAAACCAGATATGCTCTACACTACCAGCGATGTTATCAGCTGGGACAAATCCCCAGTATCTACTATCATTGCTATTGTCTCTATTATCACCTAGGACAAAGTAAGCATTATCAGGAATGCGTACACTTTCTGATATTTCAAGCGACTGTTTTTGATTGTATCTGTCTTTTACATATTCTTCGTCTAACACTTCTCCGTTAATTGACACCTTTCCATTTTGAATTTCTACGTAATCACCAGGAACCCCTATGATACGTTTAAGATATTTATCAGCAGGGTCTTTAGGGTGTAGAAACACGACCAATTCACCTCTATTTGGACTCTGCTTTCTATATTTTCTTGTGTCACTAATAACAAAATCTCCTGGCATTAATGTATCCATCATTGAACCCGATGGTAATCGAAACGCCTCATATCCAAACATAGCAGATCTATTCTCCATCAGAATGCCTCCCATTATTGAAGAGAGGACAATGAAGCCAATATATATGTACCATCTTTGAAACCTGGCAAGTTTTACTTCACCTTGACGGTATGCAGTATAACTAGCGATTACCGCCCCTGATATCCACAAGGCCAAACCTAATGTGACCAAGACAGCAAAGCCAGTCGGTTCAAATATCAAGCCCGACCAAGATGAAACTCCCAGAAAAAGAACTAGCAATAAAGGAAAGACTATTGCATAGGTCAATTTGCCAACATACAGAAATCCTAACCCAGGAGAATAAAAATTAAATATTCCGGCAAGAAATAAATTTCTTTTTTTTATCATTGGTACGCCTTACCTTTCGCAACGCCTGTATAAGTGACGTGAGATACGAGCATCCGATGGAGTGAACGACAGTGAACGTAACGAACTTAATGCAATTGTTAGGAGTGCATTTAGCATGGAAATATATACTACTTTTTTTATTCTTGGATTTGTTGTTGGGTTTGCTGTAGAAGGCCTTGTATATAGGGAGTAAACCAAATGCTTATTGGAATTAATATAATGCCAGCTACTATGCTCGATATTATTGGGTGTTTTAAAAATAGTGATAATAAAGGCCTCTGTGAGGATGGCGCTGTCTTTTCTTTCTCTAAATAATTATCGAGATCGTCATTTGTAGATTCATTTTTTGAACCTCTATGTGAAACACCTTCCTTACAATTTACTACATTTAGGTTTTCTGCATTAACCTCAAGATCAGCTTTGTCGCTTGCTAAAAACCCAGTACCACTATTCGTGACCGTACTGTTTCTGATATTAAAAATAACTTTTGGCCTACCTTTTTTCTTATCAGTCATGGTTTTTACTCCTAACTATAAGTAAACCCCAAACTGGAGTGTTATAATACCCCAGTTTTGGATATATCCCGCATGATATTTTTTCACCATGCACCTTCCCTGACTCTCGTGCACCTTCTCAATACACCTTTAACTTCATAAATTAATAACACAATCACAACCTGAATTCACTCACTATTAGAAAATTCTAATATTCTGATACGTGTTTAGCGCTGAGGAAATACCCCATTCTGCCCCATATTACGCAACTGAACATACAAGGGGTGAGATCTAAAACTAATACAGGGGAGATACAACAACGCCGAATGGGGAAAGCTGCTGCGCTTTGTCTAGGGGGGTGTCTCAATTAGCCAGGCGTACTGTTGCGCCTGAAAAAGCGCCAGGCAAGGCGTGAGGAGAGAGGTTTGGTGATTCCAAATGAACGGCGAACAACGCAGCATGACTTTTTTCAGGCGCAACCAGGGCCGACGCTCTGTTTTCGCCCAGCGGCGTTATCACTCGCTTATGTAGAATGACTACACCGCACTCGTTCTGCCTTGCTGGGCGAAAACAGAGCACCGAGTACGGCCTGGCTAATTGAGAACACCCCCTAGTCACTCTACCTTAGTTGACCACTGCGCCAGCAACGCTTCATATTCTTCTATCAACTCATGATTATCACGCTTGCGCGCACCACTCAACACCACTCGAATTTTTGCCAGCATCACCACCAGCGCCGCCTGATAGTCCTCGTCACTAAGCTCCCCCTGCTCCAGAACATTTACCAACGCCTGAATCCGAAATCGATCCATCCCCCAATGCTTTCTGGAGAGCTGGTCGTCATGGCCACCATATTTATTAATCAAAGGCTCATCGCAATAAAGCACGGGGTATTGCGATGTGATACGCAGCCACAGATCATAATCCTCACAGGCCGGCAATGTTTCATCAAACAGCCCTACCTCATCAAAGAGCGCGCGGCGAATCATTGCGGCAGAGGGTGAAATGGCACAGAGTGGCAGGCAGCCCTGAAATATCCAGCCACCCTTCTTGGTGTGTTTTTTCATCGGATTGACCCTCACACCATTGCGAATCCAGATCTCATCGCTATGAACAATTTTATATTCTGGCTGTTGCGACACCAGCGCTAGTTGTTTATTGAGTTTATCTGGCAACCACTCATCATCAGAATCAAGCAGTGCAATCCATTCGCTGCTGCATGCGCGAATTCCGCTGTTGCGCGCCGCACTAACACCGCGATTCTGTTGCTGAATCAATTTTACATTCGGATAACTGTCTTGAATCAACATTACCGTATTGTCCGTTGAGCCATCATCGATCACCACCACCTCATCCGCAGGATGCGTCTGCGCCAGCACTGAATCGAGTGCGCGTGACAGGGTATGCGCGCGATTATAGGTTGGAATAATAACTGAGATAGTCATCATGTGAGCGTAAGCGTCCTACCAAAAAAACAAGTCTTCATTATCACATCACCTGGCAATCAAATACAGTCACGAACTCTTCCCAGACATGCAATACACTCCAGTACTACTCCATCCTTCCCCTTTATCAAAGGACGATTTAGTAACTATGCAGTTTGCAGACATATATGAGATTATTATCAGGCTTTCAAATCTCCCCCAACCCGTATGCTCGCTTTTTACGGTGCTCTTTGTTAACGAGGGGGATTGACGTGAATACCCTATGTTAACGGGACATCAGTGAAAAAACGAACAAAAAAGGCGACGCCATTAAATGACATCGCCTTTTATCACACGCAGCGCCTGAAAATTACGCAGGCTTGCTAGCGGCCTTTTTGCTTGCTGCCTTTTTCTTCGCAGCAGCTCTTTTCGCTTTAGCCCTGGCTTTCGCCACAGCCTTTGCTTTACGGTCGTACTGTTTTTCCCACTTTTCAGCAAATGCCATCACAGCCTTCTGCCTGGCCTGCTCTTTTACGAGGCCCGCTCTCACTTCATTGGCAGCCTCTGTCGTCACAATGGCAGCAGCCTTAGCAGCCAGTTGCTTTTCAGTCAGGACACTACTTACCTTGGTAAGCGCCTCACCAGCACGTAATACAGCATTTTTAGACGCATCCGTTTTTCTGGTTTTTGCATTAGCGCGAGCCTTAGCAAGTTTATCTTTTGCAGCCGCAACCTTTATTTGTGCCGCAGTCAATGCCTTTTCTGTACGTTCAGACAAAGCCATTGCCTTCTTCAAAGCGGCGATTTCTTTAGCGTGACCCTTGTTAACAGGTGTCACTAACAGTAATCCGCTGTTATCTAATACGGCACTTTTTTTAGCCGCTCGTTTCTTAGTGGAAGCCTTCTTAATAGATGACTTTTTAATTACACTCTTTTTACGCCTGATACTTTTATTATCGACCATTTTATTCCCTAATAATTAAGACAGCCGGCATTATAGGCACAATGTGTCATGCACGCAAAAATAGATCCTAAAATGATTTAAGGTGTCAACCGAGAGTCGGCACGTAAAGCCAGTCTATTTTTTAATTTATAGCGATTTCACAAGAATGAAACAGATACATATTTTTTATCGATGCGGGTACATACCTGAATGCAGCAATAAACGCTCCGCGTCTAATACAAAAAACAATTCACCCGATGGCTATCACTCAACACTGTGCTTTCAGGGTAGACATCACGACACTGCGCCATTGCTTTCGGGCAACGGGTATGAAAATGACAACCCTGCGGCGGTGCAGCGGGTGATGGCAGGTCACCTTCGAGACGAATTACCTCTCGACTTGCTTCTTTATCTATCACAGGAATCGCAGAGATCAGCGCCTGGGTATAGGGGTGTTTAGGATTATTAAGCACATCCTCTACTGAGCCTTGCTCAACGATACGCCCGAGGTACATAACGGCTACCTCATCGGCGAGATAGGCGACGACCGAAAGATTATGGGTAATAAAGAGATAGGAGAGCCCCATCTTCTGTTGCAGCCCTTTTAACAGATTTAGAATTTGCGCCTGCACCGAGACATCCAGTATACAGATACGTTGACGTTGTCCGCCAGAAAACTCATGCGGGTAACGGCCCTTGGCCTCTGGCGGCAGGCCCACCTGTTGCAATAACTGATCAATACGCGCCTGCTGTTCCACCTCATTGCCGCCTATACCGAGTGTGATCATCCCTTCACGGATGATCTCTGCAACTTTCATACGAGGATTCATCGACGAAAAAGGATCCTGAAAGATGATCTGAAAATCGTTTCGTCTACTGCGTAGTGCCGCATCACTCATCTGTGCCAGGTCTTCACCTTCAAACATCACCTGCCCACTAGTGGGACGATTCAGCTGCAATATCGACTTACCCACGGTCGTCTTGCCACAACCGGATTCGCCTACTAACGCGAGTGTGCGACCACGCGCTATCTGCAATGAAAGCCCATCGACCGCATAGAGATGGCCCGCATTGCGACTGAATAACCCCTGTCGCATCTGAAAATGCATCTTGAGGTCACGCACGTCGAGCAACGGTGTGGCAAAAGAGGGATCAGCCGCAGCGCTCCCAGTAGCGACTGACGACACAGCCTCAGGCACTGCCCTGAAGTCGCCCACATAATCCAGATCAAACTTGTGACAACGCACGCCATGACCTCTGCCCTGATCTATCCAGCGTGGCAACAGCTGATGACAGCCAGCCTCGCTAAAGTCACAACGTTCCGCAAAACGACAGCCTGGAAATTCTGCTGCCAGT
>CALZHD010000139.1 GCA_945787155.1 uncultured Gammaproteobacteria bacterium
CAGCGATTTTTCACGCTGCTTACGAATTTCTTTTTCATCGGACCACTCAACGATGCCACTTTCAAGATGCATCACCTTCAGAGTGAATTTGTAATAGACGTCTTTCACATCATCGGTCTTTTTCACGATACTGCTCAGATTGCCATACATCATGTATTCCGCCCCGATCTGACGTCCCACTTGCGCTGCACTATTACGATTAACCATGCCGCTTTCATTTTGAAAGGCCAGCTGTTCGCGCACCTCAGCCACCTTGGTCATATCGACAAAACGAAATTTTCCGGAACGTAAAATACGCGTGGAAATAGTATCGGTAATCGACTCGGTATCAATGTGTTCAGTGGTCTTGTTCTTGATCTTATCGACAAACATCACCGGACGGCGTTCGTTAGTGACCTGTACGATCGGTGGAAAAGTTAATACAGAATCGACCATCTTGGCGGCGATCTGCTGGAGATCAGTAGAGCCAAAGTCGATGGTCGTGGTCTCAACTTCAGTGGCATCCTGATAGCCCACCTTGGTGGAGCAGCCCTGTAATAACAGCAGCGAAGCTGCCACCACTGTTAACCCAACTATGGATGAATGTTTTTTCATCAACATCTATTGCCCCTTCACGTTTAATCGATAACTCTTCACGGAACCATTTGGCGCAACACCATGCACAGACATACTTTGTGCACCATGCAAATTCACCGGGGTCCACGCATCGGTTCCTATCTCCACTTCAAACTCATCGCCATCGAACCAGCTGAAACGGTAGGCCACCGCCTTGTCACTACTGGTGAGGTTGGTCAGCTTCAGGTTGACCTCAAGGAGCCCACCCACTTCACGGCTGCGCATATCGGAAATGGTAATTTTCTTGGCCAGGGCATCGTTATGTATCAGCAGATGCTTTTTGACATCCGCATCATCGGGCTTACCAATGGCTTCGATCCCCGAAGTACTACAACCATTTAATAATGTCACCAGTAAAATAGATGCAAACAATTTTGCAAAATAGTGATGTTTTTTCATTCCGACTCCCCGCATGTGAAGATCTACTGATCTGAATTCATTCTATATCGTTACCACTCGCGCATGCAATCGCCCACCGGCAGCAATCACATGCACTACCGTGACCCGCCCGGGACGAATATCGACAGTAATTTCGCGACTGTGAATGCCATCTCTCAGTGTCAACGTCTGCTCCCCCTTACCCGCCGCCGCATGCAATATCTGCACCTCGGCGGGCAACATCAACCAGCTGCGCAGATCGGCACGATTGAGCAACAGCTGTCCGATGCCTGCCAGTACATCAAAGGCACTGTTCATCTGATGATTGCTGATCTCCTCGCGCGCAATAACACGCAGCCCCTGACGTACAATCATCCCGAGCAGCCGTTCTTCCAGCGCCTTGGCCGCCATCGCAGCGGGGACAACAATCGTCTCGGTCTCACCCAGCCGTTGACCATCCAGCCCAATCACCAACGGGCGATAATTTTGCGGCTGATTTAAGTAAGTAGGGAAAACCATATTATTGGGTACGCCGCGCAGATCAATTAATATATTGACCTCTTTCTTCTCTGGCACATAGCCCTGCTCATACAACACCACAAGCTTGCCCTCGCCTTTTGCGGGACGTTTGAGGTCATCTTTGATAGCCGACCCCTTAAGCTGCTGAAGATCCTCATCCATTCCCAGTTGCTGCGCCAGCCGCACCACATCGTCACGCAGGTAGCGATTATTTGAATAGATTTCCAACGCCTTTTTGTAGTCAATATAGGCATCGTTATACTCGCCCCTGATTTCATAGATCAGGCCCGAAATATAAAAAGAATAGGCGTTCTGAAATGAATTCTTCACCTTTGACGAGAGACTGGTCAGCGATGAAAACTTCTGCTTGTAATCCCGGTTCTGGCCCATAATCATCGCCTCTTTACCGGCATCTGCATCCTGGGCTTCAGCCTTGATCACATCCGCTTCATTTTCACGCAGTGCCAACTCTTGCTCCAGATTGGCGCGCCGCACCTCGACGCCCGCGGCCTCAAGATTTTTTTGCCCCAGGAAATTGAGCGCCTGAAAGCTGTGCACAAAAATCCGCTCGTAGGACTCTCCCGCATAAGGGATCGCATTTTCATTCAACAACACCGCCCCTGCTTTACCTACAGTACCGCTAGCCGTTATCTTCGCCGCCGCCTCTTTCGCCTCAAACTCGGCCAGCACCTGCTCAAAGTCCCCAATACTCGACTCAATATCACCTGAAATCTGGGCAATACGCCCCCGCTCCATCAAATAGAGCAGTTTGTCTGCACCCTGGCTCTTTTTTTCCAGCACCGTGCGCGCGGCAGCAAACTCACCCACGGCCACCTGCTGCTTGATTCCCGCCACCTGCGAGGGGTAGGGGCTAAACACCGAACTGGTGGCGCAGCCACTCAATAGCGCCACACAACTCAGCGTTCCCCACAACACTGATTTTTTCAATTCCACTCAAACCCTCGATTATCAGCCGCTTGCCATCGCTTAACATAATGAACTCTAGCGAACAGCGCTGAATAGTAGTACTGCACCCCACGCCACCAATATTGATATATACCTGCTTTAGGGGTATAAAAACAAGCAACTCAACCACGGATATTTAGCAATGCAAGGGATCTTTATCAATTACCGTCGCGAAGACACTGAAGGGTACGCCATTACCCTGCAAGATCGTCTCGCTAAACACTTTGGTGAAAAACAGCTCTTCATGGATGTGGATAACATCGAACCCGGACTCGACTTTATGGAGACAATCGAAAAAAGCCTCTCATCCTGCGAAGTGGTACTGGTATTGATCGGTGCACGCTGGCTCGACGCCACTGATGAGCAGGGCAATCGCCGACTCGACAACCCCCATGACCCACTGCGCATCGAGATTGAGACCGCGCTTAACAGTAATGCGCGCGTCATCCCGGTGCTGTTACACGGCACCGCTATGCCGGGGAGTGACTCACTACCCGCATCGCTGGCCCCACTGACACGCCGCCACGCCATCGAAATCAGCAGCAGCCGCCGCGACTACGATCTTGAGCGACTGCTCAACACACTTGAAAAGATCCCAGGACTGGAGCCCATTACCCGCAGCAGCGACACTATAACCCAACCTGCCGTTGCTAGCGATACGGTGACAACGTCTCCAGCACCGCGCAGTAATGCCGTCAAACACGGTTTTGTCGGGGCTGGCGCCACCATACTACTGCTTATAACCCTGGCACTCTTCAATAGCGAAGAGACGCCAGGCCTAAACCCAGACTTAACACCATCAGCATCAGCACTCACCCCTGACAACAGTACAATCGCGGACGTGGACAAGATACAAACCGCCAGTCAGGCCATTACACCCGCCCAAAATGTTGCGCAACCACAAGTCGCTAACGTTAATCTGAGTGGTACCTGGTTTGACGATGGCGGCACCCGTTTTGAGGCGACTCAGAAAGGTAATAGGTTCATCGCTGCCGGCTTTAATCTCTTTGGCATGGCCACCAAACAGATACATGGCACCGTTCAGGGCAATACACTCACCTTCACGCTACAGGATGGATTTGTCGAAACTGATGGCAGCGGCACGCTCAACGCAGATGGAGAACACTTTGATTACACCCT
This sequence comes from uncultured Gammaproteobacteria bacterium, assembly GCA_945787155.1. Lineage (GTDB taxonomy): Bacteria > Pseudomonadota > Gammaproteobacteria > SZUA-140 > SZUA-140 > SZUA-76. Next base: position 3,619 of record CALZHD010000139.1, read on the forward strand.
GACACAGGGGAATTTCAGTGAAACAGGGCAACTGCACCTTAACCACACCCGTAACTAGGGCAGCGCAAACCCTGTAAAACACCAACGAAGCATTTCAGCGAACAGCTAGATCCTCGCTGTTTCTTCTCGCCTGCCAGCTCACGAAGCGCTTAAATTTTTCCCATAATTGCCGATATATTGATACTGAAAAACGCTTAGTTCTTAATCAGTATTAATTATTTCTGCATCATTTCTCACGGAGGAAAACTGCATGTTTCGTAAGAAGACCATCAAAATTGCAATACCAATCACCGCCATCGGCATTGCGCTGGGCATTGTTGCCTGTGGCGGCAGCGATTCAGCTTCAACCGCACCCACCACCGCAACAGCCTATTCGGGGCCAGGTTCCAAATGGGACATTTCGCTCTCCTCCGACAACACCTTTTCTGTTACCCATCGCGATACCGCGGCTGACCCCGTCGATATGACCGTCACCGGCTCATACACACGCCAGGCCAATGGCATCGTGAAATTGACCGTCGGCGCAGCCGTTGATGGCGCTGGCGGCGCATTATCGTCCCCCGCCAATGGCGATACCGCCTGGGCACTCGATGTCCCCGGCTATGCCTTTATGCTACGTCCAATGGATGCCACCAATGATCAGCTGATCCCGATGGTCGTCTCTGGCGAATGTCCAACCACCAATCTCAATGGCAACTGGGTCACCGTCAAAACAGACGCAGGTACAGACGCCACCAATACCGGCCGCGACTTTTTTGGTACTTTCACTTTTGATAGCGCCACACAGACAGGTAATCTACCCAGCCGTTATAGCCTGGCTAACCCAACCAGCACGCTTGGTGCAAATCCTATCGGTAACGGAACCTGCAGTGACGGCATCATGAGCATCTCGGATGGCATCATGTATCTGGCCACCAATGGCGCGATCGTGCGCATCGGCACCGATACCCCCGCCGACAGTACCGATGACAACTTCATCTTTGCACTTGGTCAGAAATCGATCACCAGCATCGCCAATTTAGAGGGCACTTACGCTGGCATGTTATTCGATGACAATAATACCGCCGGCAGCAAGATTAATCCGGTAAGAATGGTGTGTGACAATGCCGGGGCCTGTACCGCAGCACAATTCGATACTGACCTGACAACTGCACTTCCAGGATCAGTCGCATTCGATTTCTCAGGTGGCACACCTGACATACCGAGCAGTGGCTGGTATCTGATAATCATTACAATTAACCACGCAAGGCTAAGTCGTATCTGGAGTGACTCATGAAATCATTCCAGATACGACACGGCCTAATCATATCGAGTAATTGCAATCCCCAACCTTTCTGGGCTTTAATAGATTAGTATAAGCCTGCTTGAAAGGTGCACTAGCCAAGGTGAGTACCACCGCACCCATCCGGGTTTTGATCATTGAGGACGACAGCGACCTCGCCGCCAATATCTATGACTATCTGGAAGCAAAAGGCCATCAGCCAGATTCTGCAGGCGATGGTGTTACCGGCTGGAAGATAATTGAGGTAAACCGACGCAAGCTGCCCACCAAACAGCGGTCTAATACAATAAGCGGTCTTTCAGTTATAGTGAGTGGTAGGCGGCTATCGACCCTTTGCTGGCCTTCAGCTTATTAGCCTCGAACGGCAGGTCTGTCTATAAGAGCAGTCAATCGGAGTAACATATACTTCTGATGGGAGGTATCCTCGTAGATTAATTTTGTAAATTTTATCCTACAGACATTCATTCTTTATCCGCCTATAGTTGATTGTTAGAAGGTGATGATATCCGTGTCTAATGACTAAATGGTGGTGATAGGTAACGACCCGTTGCAGTCCTTCAGCCTCTTGGCCTCGAACGATAGGGCTGTCGCGTAAGCCGCCGCCCAAGCAGCGGCAGTCAGCTCAAGATGATTGCGGTGATCGCGGATCCTCTTGTGATTCGCAAGAGTCTGACGCATTGTGGCTTGCCGCCGCATCCACCCCCACGTGCTATGACCCGTACTGCGAAGCGGATATCTATTAAAGACACTGGCTAGATGGGATGGTTACCACATCGACTCGGTAATTGTGACAATAGTTAACAAACTTGACTGTAAAATCCATATAAATATTTGTATAAACAATAGATGGTTGAATTCAAATACATACTCCAATTCTATTATATTTTATTTCACTGCTGTCCCGTTAAGGAGTAAATAAGAAGGCCTGAACCCCGACTTGTTTTGATACAATGAGTTCACCACAAACCATTGAAAAACAAAAAGGAAATCAGGCCTTGAGTCACCATAATACTGTGTTTTCACAACTTCTGAAACTGATACCGAGACATGAGTTTGAGACCCTTGCAAAACAGCACCACAGCGGCCGTTCTTTTCGGACGGCCTCAAGATGGTCGCAGTTCGTGAGCATGGCGATGGCACAGCTGTCGGGGCGAAATAGCTTACGGGATATTGTTGAAAATATTTCAGCACAGGCCCATCGTCTTTATCATTTGGGGAGTTCGAGGCTGTCGCGTTCCAATTTATCCCGCATCAATGATGGTAAACCTTACGCGTTGTACGAGGCGTTATTTGGGAAGCTATTGAGTCGTTGCCAAGGTATGGTGCCCGGTCATAATTTCCGTTTCAAGAATCCGCTATATTCGCTGGATGCTTCGACGATTGATTTATGCCTGTCGGTTTTTCCTTGGGCTGACTTTCGAACTACGAAAGGGGCCATAAAACTTCATATAGGACTGAACCATGCGGGGTATTTACCCGAGTTTGTGACAGTCACCGAAGGCAAAAACCATGACGTGACGGTTGGCCGCACGCTGGCATTCCCCAAGGGAAGTATTGTCGCGATCGACAAGGGTTATAATGACTATGCTTGGTATAAGCAGCTGACTGACAAAGAAATATTCTTCGTTACCCGCCTCAAAACCAATGCCGCGTACCGTACGGTAAGTCGTCAGCCCGTATTAAAAAACAAGGGATTGACCTGCGATCAAACCATCGAGTTTACCGGTACTCAAACAGCAAGGAAGTGCCCTGTTCAATTACGCCGTATCGGTTATCGCGATGCAGAAACCGGCAAGCATTATGTGTTTCTGACCAACAATTTCAAGTTATCTGCGAAAACCATTGCTGATATTTACAAGGCAAGATGGCAGGTCGAACTGTTTTTCAAATGGATTAAACAAAACCTGAAAATCAAATCATTTGTGGGTACGAGCAAAAATGCCGTGATGACCCAGATATGGATCGCACTCTGTATTTACTTATTGTTGGCCTTTCTCAAGTTTCAGTCGAAGCTGCAGAAAAGCACGCAACAAATATTACGATTATTGCAGCTCAATCTGTTTGAAAAACGGGAGCTGATAGCATTGCTGAGAGGTGACCCGCCCGACAGCAGGCAACCCAACATCAATCAGATGGTTCTGCTGTGAAAGTTAACGGGACAGCAGTGATTTTATTTATGAAACTAACCGGAAGGGGTTAAATCTGTATTAGTTGTTTGGAATTTCGTCAATGCTCATTAGTGGTTCTTAAATAGTGATTATCGAGTAGTTTTGATTACTGTTTTTGTAGCAGGGGGGTACAAAAAACATGGTACTACACCTACCATCACATGATGGCGTATTGAAGAACGCCCACCCCTTTACAGGCAAACGAAGCATCTTAGTTGCTCTTATATGGGTGTTAATGTGTACTATTCTATTCACTGTTCAGGGGTGCTCACCTAAGCAAGAGAGAACTATAACCGAGTTACATATAGGTATTTTGCCAGACAGAAACGAGGAAGTGCTGCGCTCACAATACACTCCGCTTTTTGACTATTTAGCTCAACAGCTTGATTTGCCCTATAAATTTATCATTCCCGAGAATTATGATGATCTTGTCGATCAGTTTTCACAAGGCCATATCGATCTTGCTTACTTTGGCGGTGTAACCTTTATTCAAGCGCAAAGAAAAGCCAATGCGATCCCTGTTGTCATGCGGGATGTCGATGCTCGTTTTACCAGTTACTTCGTTGTAAATGCTGACAATAAAGCGCAGGGGTTGGCAGACCTTAAGGAGCAGCGCTTATCATTTGGCGCTAAAAACTCTACCTCAGGGCATTATATGCCACGCCATTTTATGTTGCAGGAGGGTATAATACCTGAATCGTTTTTTAATAGCGTCGAGTATTCAGGTGCTCATGACAAGACAATATTTCGAGTACGTGATCGACAGGTGGATCTTGGCGCGGTGAATGCGCAAATCTATAACGAAATGTTGGCGAGCGGGCGTATTGAAAAAACTGAAATGCGCGTAATCTGGGAGACTCAGCCATACACAGATTATGTTTGGGCGGTTCGCCCGGATCTTGGAGATTCATTAAAAAATAAAATCCGTGATGCCTTCCTCGATTTGTCACCGGACAATCGACAGCACAAGGAAATATTAAAAAAAGTCGGTGCTTCAATTTTTTTCCCTGCCGACACGACTGACTTTAAAGTGTTGAATAATATTCTCGAGATCAAAAGAGAAAATTAAGCTGCATGCTAAATATGAAGAACAGCTCATCATCCGCGTCATACGTTACTACTATTAATAGACGCTTAGTTTGGCTTGTCGTCATTGTCCTGTCGCTCTCGCTAATCTCATCTGCCTCTATTTACAAACTTCAACATACGCTTCATGAGATGGACAGGCATGTGAATCAATTTCATATTGCCAGCATTCAATCTCTTGACCTGATAATCAAAGAATTGGCTCTGTTAAGTAAGGAGGTGCTTGAGCGAGAATTACACCGCTCGGAAGATAAAGCTCCTACGGATATGACGGCTTATTATTCACTATCTACTTCACAACATATCATCTCCGATGAGTGGCGGAAGATAAAAGCATTGAATAGATTAAATGATCATCACACTGAATTTGATCAGACTCTCAAAAGGATTGATAGGCAATGGCGATGGTTAGAGAAGCAATTCCAGTTGATTAGCAGTAATCAACAATTTGATTACAGATTCATCTCTGAAGTAATCCGACCATTCCAGTTATCGACTGGTCAATTACGTAAATTACACTCTGACAGCTACTTGCAACTCACGACCGAAATAAAAGGTAAAAAGAAAGAAATTCAGATATATACTGCTTTGCTTATTTTGGTGTTGATTTCACTTGGGGGCATGACCATTGCTTTTTCTTTTCGAGCAATTTCGAGTGCTGCAGTGAGGCAGCAAGAGTTTTCTCAATCGCTTGAGGAAAAGGAGAGTAGCCTGGTCAATGCCCAGCGCATTGCCAACATTGGTAGCTGGGCGTTTGATTTTTCCAAAAAGGAGCTCCAGCTTTCTTCGCAAGCCGCACGCATATGTGACCTTGGAATCAATAAAGAAAGGTACTCTTATCAACAAATCATCCGGCATATCGACAGCTCGGATAGAAGACGTGTCAAAAAGGCCTTTCTTGATGTATTGAAGGGTCAAGAAAAAATCAATCTTTCCATGCGCCTCATAAGTAAGGCGGGAAGCATAAAGTATGCGCATGTTGCCGGGGAAATTGAACGTCCTTCTTCAACAGATGCGTTGCTGATAAACGGGACAATACAAGATATCACTGCGAGTAAAATTGCTGAGAAGGATATAACCAAGCTTTCAAGCGCTCTAGCACAAGCCGCCGATGCAATTATGATTACTAATAGAGAAGGTATTATAGAGTATGTAAACGAGGCCTTCGAAACGATTACTGGTTACACATACAAGGAGGCTGTCGGTAACACGCCTAGAATGCTAAAGTCAGGCGAGCAGAAGACTGAAATCTATGAACAACTTTGGAATACTTTACTCTGCGGTGATGTGTTCACAGAAGTGTTATTAAATCGAAAAAAAGATGGTACTGTTTATTATGAAGAGAAAACAATCTCGCCGCTAAAAGATGAATACGGCGAA
>CALZHD010000140.1 GCA_945787155.1 uncultured Gammaproteobacteria bacterium
TTATGTGAAGGACGGAATCCGAGTTTACCCCTGTAGACAGAGGTAAACTCGTGTTCTGACGTGCAACTTCACATAATCAACAACTTCACATAAGTGCCCGAAGCAGGCATACGACCCTTGGCGTATGAGCGACCGGTACTCGAACTGCAAGCAGACGTCAGGATGTTTCGCGTGAGAGCATTCGGTCGGTGGCACAGGCGCCGTTCGTCTGTATTACATAAAAGACAAATTATGTTCGTCAATCGTCCAACCTAGCCTCGAAAACTTGACAACACCTAACTTTGCTGTCCAGAAGGGGCGTCCTACAATTAAGAAGCCGGGTAAAACCCGGCTTCAATGTTTTACCATGCGTGGCAATCTACTCAAGCGCTTTACTAAAATCGTTATGCAAGGCATCTGCCTGGTGTAATTCCTCCTTTAGCAACTCCATTGCCTGGTTGACACCAGAAGCTAATGATCTAAACAATGGATTGCTTTTGTCATCTTCTGACTTGTCGAATACGGTTTTAGTATGTTTCATTGCCTCAAATTGATCTTCAGGCAACTCCTTCATCAACTCATGGAAGGCTCCGCCGAGAAGAGCATGGACAAGCACACCTCCTCTGACTAATGGCGATATCGATATTGTCTCCTTGCCTCGATACAATGGATTAAACGTGTTTCGCACTATACGTGGCGCACCAGTAGCGTCCAGGATTTCACTCAGCAACTGAAACATCGCTCCCTTACCTTCGAAAGGTAATATCGTTTGTTCAATGATTTCGCCAATTCTTACGAAATCGCCGAAATCAGGCTTTTCGATAATTTCAAATTCTTCGATAAATGGCCAATGCCAGCGACGACATATAAATCGAATGACGAAACAAATCCTATAACGATTGGGTTCGAGCCAAGCGGCGATATTCTGGAAGTAGCGTTGAATCTCGAGATATTCAGGTGTTGGATTGAGCATGGCGTCGTACAGGCCATTCTGGATAACACCATTGATCGTTCCAGCACCCGTACCATTGAGATTGATGTTGAGCCAGTGATGCCAGGTTGAATCAACAACCACTCGTCCGATGCCTGCCTGATGCCCATCGTATGCACCCAATACGCCAAACAGCTCCGGTGGCGTAATCGACGGCTTGCTACCATTGAATCCTGCACCGCCGGATACACCGTACGCAATCAGTTCAGGGGCAACCTGTACACCGCCATCATCTTCCGGATATTCCGCTGGATCAAGAACATTGGGTATAACGCATTTACCTTCATGGGGATGATCCGGCAAATGCGTAACTGCCTTTCCATCGGGCATTTCCAATACCGGGTGCGGAAGATAATCGGTACTATCAAACGTTCCTTGCCACACTGGATAAATTCGTTGTGCAAGGCTGTCTGACTGAAGGTCAAAGTCGGGACTGAACACCGAGCTGGGAACATTGGTATCAATCCGTGTGGGACCATTACCGGTAGGTGCACCATCTACCACTCGCCACTTACGCATTGATTTGACTCGCGGAATATTCTCACATACTCCGGCACCCAGATCGGCATGATCACCTGTTGCGAATACACCACCACCATTACTCATATAGTCTTCCAAAACCGGTAACTCCGTTGCCGTGTCCAGTTCATTGGCGGTAGAACTGATTGAAAATATCCAAATCTCTTCGTAGTAACTGATTGACCTGTTTTCACTGCCAACCGTGTGGGTTCCATCAAAGGTGAAATTGTTGACATCACAACCAGTGCCAACACTCCGATGTGCCGTGGTGATTTCAACCGGGTATTTGGTAGCTGTTGCCGCTTCAACGATGGATTTGGCCTCAGTTAACCCAAATCCATTACTTGCATTCATGTCTAGACCACCATCCATAACCCACAGGATGCGTGTCTTGCAATTGAGATCAATGATCTCTAAGTCCCATTTCCAGCAAGGAGGGTGTAATATGTTAATGGGTTTAATGGGGACGAACTTTCTCAATTCGGGGTTCACAAATCCGGTCATTTTGTATCCTCCTTTATGTTTCCAGGAAAATCTATAATGCCAAATCGAGCAAAGAGAATTATTTCTTGTATATTGTTATATCCACAGTAAATATTTCCTTTAGAAATTTTTAATAATTCCTTGACTATTCGTAGTAAAAAGGAAAGCGAAAGCCACGATCAGGTAAGATCGCCCACAACTTCAAATCAATCGGTACCACCAAACGTCGCCGACGCCTTTTTGATGTGACGACAGTCACTATCGGAGAGACTGAGTACTGTTGTAATAAGCGATCGTTTCTAACATTTCGCAACCTGACACCATCTGTCAGGTTGAGTACTGACTAATACACCTTAAGGACGAAAGCGGGGGTAGAAGGCGGGCTGCGTGAACGCCCGCTACGAGTATTTCAGGGCCACTCGGAAAAATCTCAAGAGAAACACTTCGTCACTACTTGTAAATGGGTGCTTAGTGCCGCCATTCGCCATAGCAGTTTTTTTAATCTGGTGTTCTAAATTTACCGAGAGCAAGGGCTGGATCAGCACATAAGCAAATATACCGACCTAGCTTATATTTAATACGGGAATGACTTGCTTAACAGGTGGAGTCCATATACGGACATTAATGATGAAAGTAGCGGGCGATTTGTAGCAGAGTGAGTGGAAGCGGACACCGCAGAAAACCGGGCGTACTTCTTTTCTATAACCATAAACTTGAGGGGAAGGGTGGAATTCTTCCTACGCTCTTACCGGAGTATCTTTGATAGATATCACCTGATCAGCTAGTGTGATAGTTGTGGATATTCTAACAGCAATTCCCCTCCTCATAATTGTTAATGCCTACCTGTTGTTGGCATTTGTGCTGTTTGGTTTAAGTGCCAACGATCTTGTCTGTCAGCTACAAAATGGTACACGCTGCGCGAAACGCCATCGTGTGATCAAATCGATTGTCGCTGTGCTACTGATTTTAAGTTGTTTAGGACTGTTGGCAGGCGGTCTGTTTGTCATTGGTATGGCCCATGGGTCACGTCCTGAAAACTATCAGGTCGTATTATTTATCCTTGGCTGCCTGGTGCCTGTGATTTTGTTGATCATCTGGGCGATTGGCAGTTTGTGGCTGGATACCTTGTGGGTCCTAATAGTCGCAGCGTTGCTAGGTTATCTACTGTTTATCAATCCGGCGATATATGTTCAGTATTGGGCAGACAGCAATAGCCAGTGGGCACAGCTGTGGATGGCCCGGCACTATGAGACCGGCGAAGGCGGACTTACCCAATCTAAATCGACCGCCCATCGTTGGCATAAACGGGCGGCTGAAAACGGTAATCGGGATGCCCAGTACATAATGGCAGCCACAGCGCGCCACGGCAGAGAGGCCATCAAATGGTACCTGTTAGCGGCAAAGCAAGGTCATGTGGGTGCCATGGTGCAGATGGCAAGATTGGCGCGCAGTGATGAGGAGCGGCAGCGCTGGCTGCAACGTGCGGTAGATAAGAATCATCCGGAAGCGTTCTTCATGTTAGCCCAAAATGCTATGAAAAGTGATCTGCCGCGGGCCAGGCGCCTGTTATTGGATGCCGCTGAAAATGGATCTCGCACGGCGATTGTTTTTTTGATTGCCCAGTATCACCAGGGGGGTATTTTATTCGATCAACACGATACATCCGCCAAAAAATGGTCTGCAATACTGGAAAAAACACCTGTTTCCCTCCTCGAACCTGCTTATCTGAATACGGTAAAAATTGAACAGAGCATAGTACAGTCCCAGGTCCTAGGTGAGAAAATACACGCCGGTGAAATAGACACACTGTACACGCAGGCTCAGTCATTTTTGCAGCATCCGGCAAAGGATCAGATTCTCCATGACCGAGCCATAAATTACCTGACACGTGCAGCCAATCAGGGACACGGTGAGGCAGCGTTTGAATTGGCAAGATTGGCTATGCAGAAGGTGCAGTCAAAACAACCCAATGCCGAAGCCCTTCACTGGTATGAGATAGCCGCCAATAATAATAATCAAAAGGCTTTGGAAACGCTGGCCCGGTATTATAAAGCGCAACAAAATGCAGAAGTTGCCGATCTGGAAAAGTCTCTTGAATACAATGGACGATTATTAAATATCCTGCAAACTGGCAACAACACAAGACAGCGTTTGACGCAACAGCATTGGTCAGGAGAGTATCGCGACACACAAAAACGTTTGGCGCAGATGGCGCGTCTCGGTGGTAGCTGGCAGACCGCCGAAAAACAGGCCAAGGAAAACCCCGACAAGGAGTATCTGCTGGCCAAGGAGCTGCTCGATAGTGGACAGTACGCGGCTGGCATGCAGCGCATGAAGTCGGCTGCGCAGCGTGATAGTAGCAAAGCCCGATTTGAACTGGCCTTGAAAACCCTACGCGGACCACGCAGTTTTACACAAGAGGTAGATGCTATCAGTGAGATACAGGCGCTTGATCAAATAGGATTTCTAGAGGCAAGCTTTGCGCTGGCAACGACGTACCAATCGGGGACAGGGCTTGTCCCCAGAAATTACTATCTGGCACGTCAGTTGTTACGCAAAGCGCAGGCTGATCCAACTTTATCTGACAAAGCACTTCGCTGGTTGACACGTACTCCCGATGTTATCGATAGTCTGGAGATAACACCCGCCGATGAGCCCCGGCAAAAAATAGAAGCATGGTATCAGCAGGCAACAACTCAGGGGCTGGACAATGCCTTGCTGCGACAACAGTACGAAACGCTACTGGATCATTTTAGGGAAATTGATGCACTAAAGCGTCGGGCCACCACCGATGGCGGCAAATCCCAGTACCAACTGGCGCAAACATTACAAAGCCATAATCTAGCCAAGGCCATGGAGTGGCTGGAACGTGCCGCAATCACAGCGGCTAACAGCGGTCATGTAGGTGCCTTGGTGTTTCTAGCTACTCAGTATAAAACCGGTTATGGTGGGTTCGAGAAAAATAGAGACTTGGCGAAAAGCTATTATTTGAAGGCCATGCAAAGTAGCGATACTGATATCTTGTATGAAGGGAAGATAGCGGGGCGGGTTATCAGTATTAAGCGTTCATATATTCAAAAACACCTCGCTACGCTGAGTGAGTAACACGCACACTGTCTAGTACGTAATGAACAAAGCAGAGAGTATAGGGGGAGTTCCGGGGACAGTTTACTTATTTGTGGATAAGTTGGGTGGTAGCTTGCTGGGTCTGATCGTTTTCGGTGTTGGCGGTGATTGGCGAATAGTCCGTTG
>CALZHD010000141.1 GCA_945787155.1 uncultured Gammaproteobacteria bacterium
GCTAGATGCTAGATTTTGCAACACCTGTAAAACCTGAACGCAGTTGCCTGTCAATACCCGATTGTTAACGGCAATCTTAGAACCCAACCGCAATTTGTATGGTCGTCGTTGAACCATCATTACCGGTGCCACCATCAGCTACGCTGTAATCCTCATCCATGGCATGTTCAAAACTCAAGGTCGTGTCCTCAAAAATATCTTTTGATGCAGTCACCAGGATGCGGCTTTCTGGAAGGCTCAGTGCAAATGCTTCATCGGTGGACTGGTATCCGATTGCTGCCGTCCCCCAGTCAAAGCCATAACCCGCCTCGATGTTGAAAGCAGAGACTGAGGCTCCCCGGGTGTTAAAAATGAGTTCTGTAGCATTGAAGTCATCAGATACGACGTATTCAAAAATGACCGAAAGTGCATCGTTGTTGTATATGGCATGCAGTGTAGTGCCACTGACAAAACTGGTTAATGGATCTGGTAATCCGTCAGCATCAACGTCTGGCAAGCCGGCACTTATGCCGTCACTGTCACCGAGGCTGCTGATATAATCGAGGCCGACATCTAGACTGTAGCCATCGTTTTCCATCACATAGCCAATAGAAAGACCGCTATGTTCTATGCTGTCTTCACCAGCGGGAGTAGAGGCTTTGCTGGTGTCGCCATTGAAAATGTATGCTGAACCATAAAAACCATTCGCCTCATAGCTAACCAGTAACGCACTTTCTCGGGTCTCACCGAGTTCAAGTGTGAGCGGATCAGAGACCATGTTGCTCTCATAAACACCAAAGGGGACGTACATCTGACCTGCCGTCAGGTTCCAGCCATTCCCCATTTCCAGCGTGATGGTACCTTCGTCAACCTCTAATGGGGTATCATCTTCTTCGTGCAGCAGAAGCAGGTGACCAGTGATGCGATCATTGATCTGAGCATCGAAGCCCAGCTCAACGGTGGCGAGCGTAATGTCGCTAGTGTCGACTTGATTAAAGTCACTGCTAAAACCAGCCTCAGCCTCAATGACACCGCTGACTACAACATCAGCCGCGTGGGAAGCTGATGCCGCTAAAAATGGAATGATCCAAAAGCCTACCCTGGCCAATTTCATTATTATGCTCCTTATGTTGCTTAATATCCCCGTTCATGCATGTAAGGGGTAGTATGAATTTGAATTTATGTTCTCTGTACGTTCTGTAATGATACTTGCGACATCGTAAATAGAAACTTTAGGTTTTTTTAAAAATGCAAAATGGTGTAATAATTAATAGCGTAATATTCAAATGGCTTATTATTTAATTAACTGAAAATATATCGCTTCTCTCATTCGTTCTCGCTCTTCAAGGCAGCATGTTCAATTCCATCCTTCCCTCACTAATGCCTGATTCGCAGCAGTGATGTGCGAAGAAGTGGTATCTACAAATGATTGTGTGATGATTATTAATTGGTAATAATCAATTTATGTACCTACCGACGATTCGACAACTCCAATACCTGCTGGCAGTGGCTGAGCTGCGCCATTTTGGCCAGGCCGCTGAACGTTGTTTTGTCACCCAATCGACCCTCAGCAGCGGCATTCAGGAGCTGGAGACGGCACTAGGAGTGCAACTGCTGGAGCGCACTAAGCGTAAGGTGTTACCGACCCCGCTAGGACTGGAGATCGCAGAGAAGGCACGTGAAATATTGAAGACTTCCTCAGATATCATTGCCTTAGCACATAAAGACAAGAAAGTACTATCAAGTGAAATTCGCCTTGGTGCCATCCCGACGATTGCCCCTTTCCTGCTGCCAAAGGTACTGCCGCCGCTGCGCCAGGCCTTTCCAGAACTGGCACTTCTACTGATCGAGGATCAGAGTGCACGGCTGCTTCAGCGGCTCGAAAGTGGCGAGATCGACTGCGCGATCCTCGCCATGCCGTATCCGATTGGCCGACTGGAGTCACAACTGGTTGGCGCAGAACCGTTTTGGGTAGCACTACCCGCTGACGACCCGCTTACCGAGCAGTCACAGATCAGTTCATCCGCGCTACCAATGGAGCGGTTGTTGCTGCTGGAGGAGGGACACTGCATGCGGGACCATGCAATTTCGGCTTGCCACACAAAGGCGGGCAGCTCGACGACGCCGCAATCAGCAGCTCCTTTTCAGGGTACCAGCCTTTATACATTGATCGAAATGGTCTCTGGTGGGCAGGGGATCACGTTGGTGCCGGAGATGGCACTCGACTCGGCACTCTTGAGTCAGGCGACAATCGAGCTGCGCCCACTTGATGAACCGGGACCGCATCGTGAGATTACGTTGGTGTGGCGTGCAACCAGTCACCTGAAATCGGATCTGCAACTGCTGGCTGGAAAGCTGGCGAAGTTGATTGCGGTGTAATCCATCGATTTACAAATATTTATTCTGCTCAAATGGCTATTTAAGCCGCCTGTCAGATATGGTGATAATCTTTGATATAGCACTTAATGCTATATTTTGAAGATCAACTGATGGTTGAGTGACGCTGCGTGAGTTCGATGCCCTCTGCCTCTGTTTGCCTCCTGTCAAAGCTTATAGCGCCTCACAGATTCGGCGTATTCGAATGAGGAGCAAGGCGAGTCAGGCTGAACATCCGCCAGCTTAACGGACACTTTTAATCAGAAATAAAAGCAGCTTTTAGACGAAAAAAAGTTAATTCTCGTCGGTAAAATCGTAATCCATGGTGCCGTCGGGTTGTTGCAAGAAGTAGCCCTGAATGTAATCCATGCCACATGACCAAAGGCTGCTTAGTGTCTTCGCATTCTGTACAAACTCAGCGATGGCGCGAATCTCTTTTTCATGTGCAGTGTCGAGAAGTTGTTTGACCTTTGATTTTATCGCGTCCTCTTCATTGATATTCTGAACCAGATTCCGATCGATCTTAATAAAATCAACTGGCAGTCGTTCCAGCCGTTCTATTGAACCTTCGTTATCACCAAAGTGATCAAGCCCAGAGCGGCAATGCAGTATTTTTAGCTGCTCAATAAAGTAGCTTACTTGCTCGGGGTCCTTGAGATCAGAGCGTTCGCTGATTTCGAATACCAGTGCATCTCCGGGGATCTTCGCTGCGCGTAGTCGCTCACTAAGCCACGGGTGAAAGTCATTATCGCTCAGCGTTGTATGGTCAATTTTAATAAAAAAACTGGTGTCTTTACCATCAAGTCTGCGCTCGGAAAGTTCACTGAGTGCATTTCGTGTCACCCAGCGGTCGATGGCGGGCATTAGTCCAGCTTCTACGGCGGTAGGCATGAATTCACCGGGGGGGATTTCATTTTGATCTTCATCTACCATCCGTAACAAAATTTCATAATTCTCGGCTGTCTTTGACTGTAGGCTGACGATCGGCTGATAGAGCAGTTTGAAGCGATTTTCCTTGAGAGCAAGTTGTATATGTTGCCCTGGCTGATGCTCATCGTTAACAACATCCTGCTGATCAATGTCACCGGCTTCAAAAAGGCGTGCTTGACTGCCACCGGCAATGATGGCCTCTTTGCAGGCGAGCTGTGCGGTGCTGATGAGCAAGGGTGCTGTGTTGACATTTTGCCCACTAATGGAGATGCCGATGCTTAATGAGACGTGAGGTACTTTTTCTCCTGTTATCTCAATATTATGACGGGTGATGGTATTGCAGATCATATCTGCAATCACTTTTAACTGCTTAACTTCAGTTTGCTGCAGTAGCGCAGTAAAATTAAAGTCATCGAAACGTGCGAGCAGTGCACTGCCTGGAATATGCTCGTTGATACAGTTGGCAATCTCTGCGAGGACTAAGTCGGCAGATGCGGCGCCAATCTGGGCGACAAGTTCATTCGTTTTATTAAGTCTGATATAAAGCATGCCGTGGCATGTGTCACTGCTGGCTGATATTTGGCTGAATACATGTTCTAATTCAGCGAGAAAATAAGGTTTATTATACAGTCCGGTGAGTAGGTCTTTATTGTTAACCGGGGGTTTGGGAGCTTGTGGCTCTGCCTTAGGTTTAGATTCAGGCTCAGGTGTAGACTCTGATTGCAATTTATGCAGGAGACGGCGATCTGATAGGGCAGCTACTGTGCGTTTTAAGATGAGTTGTAAGTGTTTGGGGTGTTGTAACGAAATGATCTCGTGTACACCATCCTGTAATGCTTGTAGTGCTGTTTCTCCTGAGAGGTCATCAATTAAATATAAGAGCGAACTATCAGACTCTTGCTCATTGATAATGGTCACGATTTGTTCAATTTTGAGGGCTTCAGACGGTCTAAATATTAATATAAGATCCCATTTCTGTTTAGTGAATGCTTGTTTGAATGCAGTCTCGTTTTTGGTGTTTTCATAAGTGATAGAAAAACCACTATTCATGATTAATTTCAGGCATTGGGTGCCTTCAGTTTTAGTGGCGCCAAGCAGGAGCAGTTTAAGTGGGTGCGCTTTACTGCCGGTCATCTGATTGCTGGTGCTCACTGTCCATCCTCTAATAAATGCTGTTTCAACGTATCATTTTTTTTATCGCCGTAGATTGTATCGGTTGCAGTTGTTAATTACTTAATCGATTGTGTCGCTACTTCGCTAAAAATTATTTGGTGTCCATGCCAATAATTCACTCACTTACGCGACAGCTGATTCCTTTTGCCTCGACCACCCTGCGTCCGCAGCGCTTTCGCACAACCTTGCTCACTTCGTTCTCTCGTTACACTCAACACTGCTACCACAATGGCTCTACGCCCACTAAAGCCGCTCCTGCATTTCTCCGCCGCTCGCTAGCGCTCACAACTACGAAAGGGCAGACGGCCCCTCGCTTCGCTCTCCATGGCCGCCAGCGATCGATGTGAGTGGCAGGAGGGTTTTTCCGCGAGCGCCAGCCTGTTCCCGTGCCAGTCGTGGTACCAGGTACCCCGGCAGTTGTGAGTGTATTTCATCAAATAGTTTGGTAGCACGTTGTGGTGGCACGTCGAAATGAGCGGTTCCCTGTGCCTTGTCGAGCAGATGCAGGTAGTAGGGGTGAACACCGCAGGCAAAGAGCGCTTCGCTCAGTGCCACCAATGTGTCGCTATTATCATTGACGCCCTGGAGTAGTACGCTCTGATTGAGCAGTGTGATGCCGGGAATCGTCTGTAACTGCCTCAGTGCCCCTCGCACCTCGATATCGATCTCGTTGGGATGATTGGTGTGAATCACGATGACAGGCATCAAGCGGCAATTGCCGAGCCATGTGAGCAATGAATCACAGATCCGCTGTGGAATCACGATCGGCAGACGAGTATGGATGCGCAACCGAGTGAGGTGAGGGATCTGCTCCAATCTGGTGATGAGTGTCGCGAGGCGTTGATCGCTGAGTGCGAGTGGATCACCGCCACTGAGGATTACCTCATTGATGCTGGTATCCTGTTCGAGGTGGCGTATTGCTTCATCCCACTCGTTGGCCGCCGCATTTTGCTGATGATAGGGAAAGTTGCGTCTGAAGCAGTAGCGGCAGTGGATGGCGCAGGCGGCAGTGGTGATCAGCAATGCGCGGCCGTGGTACTTGTGCAGCAGGCCTGGGGTTTCGCTGGCGTTGAGATCGCCGACCGGATCGCTGAGATAGCCTTGGGTAAAGTCATTTTCTTCACTGAGTGGCAGTACCTGGCGTAGCAGGGGGTCATCAGGGTCGCCCTTTTTCATTCTAGCGACAAAGCTGAGTGGTACGCGCAGTGGAAATTTGTCGCCACCCTTGAAGAAACGAGGCAGCTGCTCTGGTTTTAGCGCGAGGACTGCCAGTAACGCCTCGGGGGTGCGTATCGCATGGGCCAGTGCCTGTTGCCAGAGTGGCGTGGATTCCAGGGTTTGATGACGAGAAAGTGGTGTTATTGGGTTCATTTGACAAGTTTAGAGTAGTTGAGTTTTATTGGTAAAGAATTGTTGTATACAATAGCTCGCTTGTGTTTACTTAAGAGATTGGATTGAAAATGGCGATATACAACACCAATGAATTCAGGAGTGGCCTGAAGCTGATGATTGATGGTGATCCCTGTTCGATTATCGAAAACCAGTTTGTTAAACCGGGTAAAGGGCAGGCCTTTTGTCGCGTTAAGCTGCGTAACCTGAAGAGTGGTCGCGTCTACGAGCGTACCTACAAGTCGGGGGAGACAGTTGAGGCGGCCGATGTGATGGATACCGAGATGCAGTACCTCTACTCCGATGGCGAGGAGTGGCACTTCATGGTGCCGGATACCTTTGAGCAATATGTGGTAAGTGAGGCGGCGATGGCTGATGCGGCCAAATGGCTTAAGGGACAGGAAGCGTGTCTGGTGACGCTATGGAACGGTGTGCCGCTCTCTGTTGCACCGCCTAATTTTGTCGAGCTTGCCGTGACCGATACCGATCCAGGGGTGCGTGGTGATACCTCTGGGGGCGGTGGTAAACCTGCCACACTGGAGTCTGGTGCGGTGGTGCGTGTGCCGCTGTTTGTTGATATCGATGACTTGCTTAAGGTTGATACCCGCACAGGGGAGTATGTTTCCCGCGTCAAGAATTAGTATTTAGCTATATGTGTGATGACTGGCAGCCCACGGCTCCAATCGAAAATATTCGTCTGCGCGCCGCGCTGCTGGCGAAGACCCGGCAATTTTTTGCGGCGCGCGATGTGCTGGAGGTAGAGACGCCGCTACTCTCTGTGGCGACGGTGAGTGATCCCCATCTGCAAAGCTTTTCCACTCGATATAACGGCCCTGGTCTGTCGGCTGAAACGTCGCTCTATTTACAGACATCGCCCGAAGCCGCAATGAAAAGGCTGCTGGCCGCCGGTAGCGGTTCAATCTACCAGGTCTGTAAGGCCTTTCGTGATGGTGAAAGTGGGGCACGGCATAATCCTGAGTTTACGATGCTGGAGTGGTATCGCATCGGCTTCGATCACTTTGCATTGATGGATGAGGCTGAGGCGTTGGTGCAGGCGTTGTTAGGGCTCAATGGTGCATTTGAGCGTGTGAGCTATCGTGCTATTTTTAAGCGCTATCTTGATCTCGATCCGCATGCTGCATCACAGGAGGCACTATGGCAGTGCGCTGTTGATGCGGGGATAGCTGGGGGGCTCGTTGTCGATGCAATCGATCGTGATGGATGGCTAGATCTATTGATGAGTCACTTGATCGAGCCACATCTGGGGCATGACACGCCGTTGTTTGTTTACGATTATCCCGCTTCACAAGCGGCGCTGGCACAGATTAGCGCAGGCGTCGTGCCGTTGGCAGAACGTTTTGAGCTTTTTGTTACAGGAATTGAACTCGCCAATGGTTACCATGAATTGCGTGATGCTGATGAGTTACAGAGACGCTTTGAGCACGATCGCCACTTGCGGCAGGTGAGTGGTGCCCCTGTACCTGTCGGCAATAACAGGCTACGGGCAGCGCTTGAAGCAGGATTGCCAGCCTCAGCCGGCGTAGCACTGGGTTTTGACCGACTCTTGATGCTGGGTGCTGGTGTGCGATCAATTGATGAAGTGTTAATATTTCCAGTTGCAAGGGCCTAGGGCAGTGCTTTATAACTGGTTAGTCATGGGTGATTTAATCGTCGGTGTTTTTTACAATCGGTGTAATGTGTAGTTCTAGATAATCATCAATATTGTAGAAGCCGTAGATAACTATTTATTATTTAAGGTATAAAATATTTTATACGCATTTCAGGCATGAAAATTGCATTCTATATTATAAAAGAGGCGTCAGACGGTCTGACGTATAAAAAATATATAAACTGGAGGAAATAAGCATGGAGCAAAGATGGAGCCCGCGTACGCGAGCCGACCTGGATGTCGATCTTTCTTTTCGTGGTGAAATAGTCCCAGACTGCAGGGTAAGAGATATCGGAATGGGCGGTCTGTTTGTTGAGATTGAAAAAGAGTTTCCACGTGATACCGTGGTCGAGCTTAAGTTTAAGATCAAGACCGCTGGAAAGAATACAAAACATCGGTTACGGGCAACTGTTGCCAGGTCATCTGATAATGGCCTGGGGATGATGTTTTGTGATTTTGATGCGGGTACTTTTCGCTCTCTACAGGAAGTGCTACAT
>CALZHD010000142.1 GCA_945787155.1 uncultured Gammaproteobacteria bacterium
GTGATCACCGACACTCTGCATCAGTTTAAAACTGCGTTCGAAACCGCCTTCGTTGAGGTCATCGAAAAAGAGGCCGCCGATGCCGCGCGGTTCATCGCGATGTTTGAGGTAAAAATAGTCGTCGCACCATTTTTTGTAGTCGTTGTAGACGTTATCGCCAAACGGTGCGCAGGCGTCGCGCGCAGTGCGGTGCCAGTGAACAGCATCATCTTCGAAGCCGTAATAAGGGGTGAGGTCAAAGCCGCCACCAAACCACCACACCGGCGCTTCGCCGGGTTTGTTGGCGATGAAAAAACGCACGTTGGCGTGTGAGGTCGGGATGTAGGGGTTGTGCGGATGGATCACCAGTGACACCCCCATCGCCTCGAAGTTGCGTCCGGCCAGTTCCGGGCGGTGTGCGGTGGCCGACCCCGGCAGCTTGTCCCCCATCACGTGGGAGAAGTTAACCCCGGCCTGTTCAAAGACTTTACCTTCGGTTAGCACGCGCGAGGTGCCGCCCCCCCCTTCGGCACGCCCCCAGCTATCGGCCTCGAATTTGGCTTTGCCATCTTCCTGTTCGAGTGCCTCACAGATGTTGTCTTGCAGGCCGAGCAGGTAGGCTTTGACGTCGTCGATGTTGGGTGTATCACTCATGTTCTGTGGGTCTCTTTATCGTGGTTGTGATGGATGCTGATTATAAAGGCTTTGGCCTGTTTATGAAGAACGGATCAGCTGGTTTGTTGCGGCATCTCTGATCTCAGTGGGGTTGTGCTGGTCGCCAACCTTGCCCGGCAGGATGTAGTCGAGCTGATCGGTGAAGATGCGGCGTACCTGCATGGCGGTGCGCGCCGCCTGTTGCTGGTGACGGTTGGCGCTGGTCGAGATGAGCGGTCCTTCGAATGCGTGACACAAGGCGCTGGCCTGAGGGTGAGCGGTGATGCGCACTGCGATTTTAGTATGGCCGCCGGTGATCCAGTGTGGCACCTCGGGGCGGGTTGGCAGCAGCCAGGTGACCGGGCCGGGCCATGTCTTGTCGATGCGTTTGCGTGTTTTTGCATCGAGTGGCGCGATGTATGGCAGGAGCTGTTCGAATTCGGCCGCAATCAGGATCATCCCCTTCTCCGGCTTGCGCTGCTTGAGTTGTAGTAGTCGCTGCACCGCATCGCTATTGCGCGGATCGCAGCCAAGGCCGTAGACCGCCTCGGTCGGATAGGCGATCACGCCACCACGGCGGATCGTCTCGACGGCGTGCAGGATGTGCCAGCGGTTGACAGAGTGCCCCTTGGGTATGGCCATGTCTGTTTAGCTTTGCTCGCGGGCCACGGCGCGGTAGCCGATGTCATTGCGGTAGAAGGCGCCGTTCCAGCTGATCTGTTTGACGTGCGCGTAGGCCTTTTGTTGCGCCTCGCGCACCGTTTTGCCAAGCGCAGAAATGCACAGCACACGGCCACCGGCAGTGACCACATCATCCCCTTCAAGCCGGGTGCCGGCATGGAATACTTTACTGTCGCTGCTTGCGTGATCGAGACCGCTAATCACATCCCCTTTTGGGTAGTCGCCGGGGTAGCCTGCGGCGGCCATCACCACGCCGAGCGCCACACGTTCGTCCCATTCGGCGCTGACGCAATCGAGTCTTTTATCGAGCGCCGCATCGCACAGTTCGGTGAGGTCTGATTTTAGCCGCATCATGATCGGTTGGGTCTCGGGGTCGCCAAAGCGGCAGTTATATTCGATCACCTTCGGCGTGCCGTCCATGCCGATCATCAGTCCAGC
Source organism: uncultured Gammaproteobacteria bacterium (assembly GCA_945787155.1). Taxonomy (GTDB): domain Bacteria; phylum Pseudomonadota; class Gammaproteobacteria; order SZUA-140; family SZUA-140; genus SZUA-76. Next base: position 1,753 of record CALZHD010000142.1, read on the forward strand.
GTAGAGGAAGCCGGTATAGGGGTTACCCTCGTCCGCCATGCCGCGCACGGTCGGCTCGATTACTTCGCGCATGATGCGGGCGTGTATCTCATCGCTGACCACCGGCGCCGGTGAGTAGGCACCCATGCCGCCGGTATTCGGACCGCTGTCGCCTTCGCCGACCCGTTTGTGATCCTGACTGGTCGCCATCGGCAAGACATTTTTGCCATCGACCATGCAGATAAAGCTCGCCTCTTCGCCTTCGAGAAACTCTTCGATCACGACACGGTGGCCTGCTTCGCCAAAGGCGTTACCTGCCAGCATATCTTTGATCGCTGCTTCAGCTTGATCGAGTGTCATCGCCACGATCACCCCTTTGCCGGCAGCGAGTCCGTCGGCCTTGATGACGATCGGCGCGCCCTGTTCGCGCACATAGGCGAGGGCGGGTTCGATTTCGGTGAAGTTTTGATAGGCGCCGCTCGGAATGTGGTGACGCGCCAGAAAATCCTTGGTGAAGGCCTTGGAGCCCTCCAGTTGCGCTGCGCCGCTGGTGGGGCCAAAGCAGCGTAGCCCGGCGGCCTCGAAGGTGTTGACGATACCGGCAACCAGCGGTGCCTCGGGGCCGACGATGGTCAGCTCAACGTTGTTTTCTTTGGCAAAAACGCACAGAGCAGAAATATCCTCGGCACCGATGGCGATATTTTCGAGTTTCGGCTCGCCTGCGGTGCCGGCATTGCCGGGGGCGACATAAACGGTTTCCACGCGTGCAGATTGCGCCGCCTTCCAGGCCAGCGCGTGTTCGCGACCGCCGCCGCCGATAATCAGTACCTTCATTCTCTTAATATATCTTTATAATGTTGTTGTAAATGACGCTATTAAATGTGGTGTCTGTCACAAAAATGGTGCTGCAACCACGTTTCAGGCGCGCAGTGTTGTATTTTCAAATGCGGCTATTTTTCAAGTGCGTAAGAATAGCGCATTCCGAGGTAGTGGGTCATCTTCATGCTGCATAGATGAGCTATTTTTCCGTTGATGCGTAAGTGATTGTTTTACAATGTTATACAAAATGTCTAATCGATTGAAATAAATGGAGAAATATGTTAGCATGGGGGTGTTTTTGGTTGATCTGAATCTATATCGATGGCGCTCCGCCATAAAAATTTCATTCAGCAACACTATTCCACCATACGAGCAGGATTAAGTATGTCGGTCACGCAACACCAACAATGTACGCTTCAACCCCGAAATGTCATTTCACGATGGCTTGGTGCTGTTGTGTTCGCTTTTTCTGTTTCGGCTGCGTCCATCGCCGCTCCCGAGATTGAACCCGCCTTTCCTGATGCAAATAATCTGGTTACCAACGGCCCCGTGTTGACGAGCGCTTCGTTTGGCTCTCACACGGGCGCGGAGACGGGTTACGGCATCGGGCTGGACGCGACGACTGCATTGATCGATCCGCGTTTTCCGAAGGTGGAAAAGAGTGGTGGTGGCGGGGAAATTTTTGCGATCGTTGACGACCGTTTCGGTGGCTGGGTGATTGGTGGTGATTTTGACACGGTGGGTGGGGTGGCGCTGACAAATCTTGCTCATATTCAGGAAGACTTCAGCGTCAACAGCGCCTGGCGCCCTAATCCAGATGGCGTAGTGCGGGCACTGTTGTTTCATACAGGTGCCAGAGGGTTGCGCCTGCTGGTGGGGGGGGCGTTTCTCAATATTCATGAGGAGTCCCGCACATATTTTGCTGAGCTGCATACCGGTTCGGTGTCGAAGCCGGTAACCGATCTTAATCTGAATATTGGGCCTGTGGATCCAACAACGTCGGTAAATTCAATTGTTAAAGACGCCCTCATTTATATAGGTGGTGAATTTACTACTGTGCAGGGCACTGGGCCGCGAGATGACGATGGCGATGGTCATCTGGATGTTGATATCAATGGCGTGGTGACTGTTGATATGGATGGTGACAACATTTTTGAAACCACATTAACGGTCAATGCAGATCTTAAAAATGATATCGATGTTGACGGTGATGGTGATATCGATATCGATGTAAATGGCGACGGTGATGTCGATGTTAATATCAATGTTGAATATGGTGGTCTGGATACTCCACCAGATGTCACTTACCCGGGAACCGGGGAGCGAGAAAGACTCGCCGCCCTGGACCTGGATGCGACCAGCAATGGCATGGTGGTAGATGACTGGAACCCGAATGTGGATGGCCCGGTGAACGCAATGGTGCTGGCAACGGAGCGTGGCAAGCTCTATATCGGTGGGGAATTTTCCAATATCGCTGTCGACGAGGTGACGGGTACTGCGGCCGATGTGCCCCGTAAAAGCATTGCTGCGCTCGATATCAATAATGATCTCAATATCATCACGACCTGGAATCCGGGTAATACAGGCACAGACGAAACAACAGAGGTGAATGCGCTGTTGCTGGAAGAGTTTGTGATTGATGGAAGTACCGGAGCGGAGACTGGACTGCTTTATGTTGGCGGTAACTTTACGAAGATAGGTGATCAGTTACGTGATAACTTTGCCGCGCTTGATATTGCACTGGCAGTAAATAACGCTAACGAGTGGAATCCTGGGTTTGATGGCGAGGTGCGTGCTTTAGCGAGAACGCCTGAGACTATCTTTGTGGGTGGGGCGTTTACTGAGAACCTGAAGGGGGTGAATCGCGATGGTGGTGCAATCCTCACAACGTGGAATCCAGTAGTGAACGGAGCGGTTAGTGCGCTGGCAGTCAATGGTAATACTCTTTATGCAGGCGGAAGCTTTACCGAGATCGGTGATGAGTCGCGGCTTTATATTGGCGGTGATTTTACCTATATCGGGCCGAGTACGGGGAGTGGCGTGGTGGTGAATCCTAGTCCTGCCATTGGAACTGTACAAGCAGGATGGCCTGAGATCGATGGTGATGTATTTGTCGCAATACCGGCTGTTGATGCCACAGGTGGATGGTATATCGGCGGGAATTTTTCTAGTATTGATGACGGTACTACAGTTTTTCCACGCAATAATAT
>CALZHD010000143.1 GCA_945787155.1 uncultured Gammaproteobacteria bacterium
TCCGCTTTGTCCAGCCATACTCGCTGCCGTTTATAACCCGATTTTGGATCGACAGGGTCGCGGTCGATGATGAAGTGATCGCGTCCATCAACGATCTCATCCTTGATAAAACGATAGGTGTACTTTTCAACCTCCTGCGATGAGATATCTTCGTAGGCAAACTCGCTGCCCATAAAAGGGCCGGATTTGTTGCGAGATGCAATGCGTTTTACCCGTTTCAGCGCAGGCAGATAGAGCCACTGGTCATCCGAGTCGACTTTGTGAGTAAACGACAGGAATGCCGTTCCTTTTACATCTCGCGGGGTGTCGAAGATGATCACCACCTTGTCGCCATCATCGTTCACTTCAAGGGTCTTATTACGCAGTTTGCGTTGGCTCGTTTCACCGTGGCGGTTGCGTAGAATCATCTCCAGTGATGCCGCAGAGTCACCAAAGCCATTGTCACGGCGGTCCGCTTCAACAGCAATATCAAGGCCACGTTGCTCAGAGGTAGCATCATCAGCGGCAAAGAGCGCGCTTGGCGCAAGTGTTGTTAACAGTAGCAGGGCTGCTGCATAGTTATTTTTATTCATCATCACGCCAGGTCTCCTTGTGGTGGAATAGGTGGGGCTTTAGTCGTCGTCTTTGGGGTGCTGGCCACTTGCATTTTTTTGCCATCAACCCGCATCAATAGTGCCGGTAGTAACAACAGGTCTGCAATAATTGCCATGATAATGGCAATGCCGGTCAACAGCGCCATCAGTGAGTTCATGCCAAAGGTTGATTGCGCTAGCACCATAAAACCGGCGACCAGTATCAGCGAGGTCATGACGATGGCGACGCCAACACTGGTAAAGGCGTGGCGTACCGCCGCTTCGGCATCAAGCCCCTGTTCGCGCCGCGCGCGCAGATATGACGACAATGCCCAGACTCATGCCTGCTACCATCGACACCGCCATGTTGACCTGACCCACGGCCAGCCCCCAGATACCGAATGCGAGCCCTGCCGGTAACAGGTTCGGGATCAGGCTCAACGTGCCGATCTTCACACTGCGTAGCGCAAGCATGATAATGAATGAAATCAGAATCACGGCTGCAAAGGTGCCGCCGAGCATGCTGGTAATATTGCGCTCCGAGATATAGGCAAACATGATGCCCGGTCCCACACCGATGGCGCGGCTATCGCGTGTATTGTCTGCCAGCCACTGTTCACCGCGATGAGCGATATCGCGCAACTGTTTCGAGGTCATGTTGTCGAGTGTCGCAATGATCTGCGTTGATGACTTGTCGACATTGAGCTGATTGTTAAGGTCGAGTCCATAAGGTAACGAGAGTTCATAGAGCAATAGATACTGCGCGGCAAGTTCGCGATTGTCCGGCAACTTGTACCATGCATTATCATCACCATGCAGGTTCTTGTTAAGCCGTTTAAAGGTATCGCTGATGGTACTGACATGTTTCACCTCAGGTTGCCTGCGCAACCAACTGGCAAAGGCGTCAATCTCGGTCAAAAACTCAGGATCACTGACACCGTTACTACTGCCGGCAGGCAGTGAATACTGTAGCTGATAGATGCCGGTCAGGTGTGCGGTGGTGAAGTCGACATCCTGTCGATACTCAGTACTGGTATCAAAATAGCCCACAAAATCATCATTGAGTTCGATACGCGGGATGAATGACAGAATGACCAGACTCACAATAATAGAACCCCACAGAATCGGGCGACGACGGCGAATCACGGTGGATGCAAGACGATCCATCATCTGAGTCATACGGTCACGTCGTTGCGAAACCCTTATCGGCATAATGGAGAGGAATGCGGGCAGGAAGGTAACGGAATAGACAAATGCCGCCATCACGCCGATCGCGGTAATATTGCCGAGATCGTGAAACGGTGGGGAGTCACTAAAATTCAGTGACAGAAAGCCAATTGCAGTGGTGATGCTGGTCAAAAAGACCGGTGACAGATTGATGCGTATGCTCTCAGCAATCGCCGCCTGTTTCACTTCGCCTCCAGTCATCAGTGCCAACAGTGTCACCAGAATATGGATCGAGTCGGCCACTACCAGCGTCATGATAATCGTGGGTGCCGAGGCGGAGGGGGGGGTGAGTTTGATACCAAGCCACCCGGCAATGCCCATTGCGGTCGCTATCGATAGCATAATGATGATCACCGTGCCAACCGTCGCACTCACTGAACGTACCAACAGGAAGGTGATAATAATGATCACCAGATACATGACGGGTACCAGCGTTGCCATGTCATTCTGGCTCGATTCCATAAATGAGTTATTCATCATCACCATGCCGGTGAGGTGAACATCGAGCGGATAATTCTCCTCAATCTCGGCCGCCAGCGCACGTGCCGCATTAGCTGTGATCGGCACCTCATCCATCGCCTTGCCGGGCATCTGGAAGGTGACATTGATGCCGGTGGTGCCACCCTCAATCGCCACCAGGCGTTGATGCAGTGCCGGTTCAGAAAGTGCGACGGCCTTGATGTTGTCGAGTGCGGTGCGATCGAGTTCGGCCGCGCCACTCACCAGGTCTTCAACGATCAGGTCATCCTCTTCTGCGATGGTGTGTTGAAAGTTACTGATGGAGTCGACACGCAAGGCGTTGGGCAGCAGCTACGCCTTTTCGGTCAGCCGTTCAACGGCCTCGAGTGTGCTGGGGGTAAAGACATCGGCATCGCTGTGAGGGGAGAGCGTGAAGAGGATGTTATCGACTTGTGTATAGGTGCGTTGCAGCGCTTCGAATGCCTGCATTTGTGGATTATCATCGCTAAAAAATACGCGATAGTCGGTATTAAAACCGAGGTGTCGCGCACCACTTGCTGCAGTGAATGCAAGCAAAAGCATCAGGATGACAATCGGCCAACGCCAGCGAATTACGAACTGGCTGTAGCGATGCGCAAAGCCGTTTTTATTTTCGTCATTCATGCTCTTAATCCCTCCAGAAAATTGATAATTCCTTCGACGCAATTACTCAGCAGTTCACGGTCCTGTGCATTTTTTGCCAGCCCAATGCAACCTTCCATGCTGGCAACGAAAAATGTTGCGACTTGCATCGCATTGATATTTTTGTTGACGGTGCCTGCCTCCTGACCACGCTCCAACGCCATCTGCAGGTCACTGCGCCAATGATTGATTGCGCCACTAATGCGCTGGCGGAAGCCCTCATCAATAGGGGACATCTCCTGCCCCAGATTGTTGATTGGGCAACCGAGACGGATTGACTCATCCGTCATCTCGCCCATATCGGTTCGCAGTAGTTCGCTAATACTGGTGATGGGATCAGAGTCGTTCAACGTAGGGGTCCAGCGTGCCACGCACTCTGGTCTGAAAACCTCTTCAAACACGGCATAGCCAAGCGTCAATTTACTGGGAAAGTGGTGGTATAACGCGCCTTTTGAAAGGCCCGTTTTGCTGAGAATATCGCCGATACTGGTCGCCTGAAAACCCTTCTCAAGGATCTCTTCGGCGGCAACTTCGAGGAGTTTACGGCGGTTATCTTCCGAAATGGCGGCAACGTTCATAGAGAGTCTCCTTCATGCGATCTACGAACCCTACCAAACCGACCGGTCGGTTCTCAAGCGGTAATATTATTGACTGTATTTAATTTCACTTTAAAAAAAGTCTATCTTATTGTTTTAAATGTAATATTAGACACATGATGTTTTTCCTCGTGTGAGTACAGGTGAACGTCTGGTACCCCGCTATGTTCGATGGCAGTGATGTAGCATAGAATGTTCAAAAGTGATTTTTGAGTAAAAGGTGCTATGGCTTCGCTATACAACAAGATCCGCCGTCTCAAACAGCAACCGGGCTGGAGCTGGGAACATTTCCAGTCTGAGATCAATAGCATCGATACCAATGGTATCAAGCTAAAATTGCTGCAGCGCTATCACCGCAGCCCACATAAAAAACCAACCCCTCGTATAACAGAGATTATCGAGCTGCTGCACAACGAGTGTTTTCCGAGTCCCTTTCCTGAGCCGGTTGATCGTCTGATGCGGGTCTACCGCGAGCTGAAAACATGCAGTCGCTATCTCACCAAAGATAAAGATACCCGTGATCTTGAGGCACATGTAGAGCAGCGGCTGACAGCGCTAGAAGAGGCTGACCACCTTAGCAAGGCTTGCCTGCAGTGGTTGCTTGGCAATATTGAGTTCGACCGTATTGACTCCTGTCTCGACAGTGGTGAACTTGCGCAGTTGGAAATCATCAAGCAGCGAGCCATCGGCCATTACCAGTCCGTCATCTCAGCGCTTGAAGCGCACAACCGTCTTCACCCGCAGCGTGCTGTGAGTGTGCTCCATCTCTACCAGGCGCACCACAATATGCTGGCCTGTTACCTCCATGCTGTGCCCGATGAAAAACGCCATCATGATGCCGTAATGCTGCAATACCTGCGTGATTCGGACTATCTGGCACGCTGTAAAGCGGCTGTAGCCGCCGAGCCCTTCCAGTGGAGTATCGTGCGTAACGGCCTGCGTTTTAGTTCGTTGCTAAAAGACGAGGCAGAGGTAAAGCACTTTTTTTCGTTGTTAACCGCCATCCATCCCAAATTTGTTGATCTCAGTTATGAGCCGTTTAATCAGCTTTCGATTTCAGTGATGCCCGCTTATCAATGGGCGATCAAAAATGTACTGACGCCGCATTATCTTGATGAAACATCGAAAGAACTTAAGTCACAGGCGCGCAATAATAAACAGCAAAACGCTGCCTGAGTTTTTAAGTAGGCGTGATCGATTGCTCTTGAACTACCTGCCAGGGAGGGTGTCTTAATAGATTATATGACTTGACCCTCATGAAGGATTGGAGGGCAGAAAGTGAAAGAATTTCAAACCATACCAGCGTGGGTCTCCAGTTTCCCGGCGCTGCAAACCATTACAGACCCGGTATGGTGCGGGGTCAGTAATACCGCGCAGGTGATTAATTTACCCGCTAATACGCCCGTCTTCCACGCGGGTGAGTCCTGCAAAAACTATCTGCTGGTATTGGCAGGCTCGATCAATGTACAAAAGGTCACCGATGATGGCCATGAAATCACCCTGTATCACATGCAGCCGGGGCATAGCTGTGAATTGACAACGGCTTGTCTGCTGGGAGGCGATTGTTACCACGCCGAGGCGATTACCACGACCGCAGTGCAAGCGGTGTTGATTTCGAAAAAGGCATTCATGCACGCGTTAAGCGGCTCTGATGGCTTCCGCGACTTTATCTATTCCTCGATTGATAGTGGCATGAATGAACTGGCGACATTGGTGGAAGAGGTCGCCTTTGGGCCAATGGATCAGCGCCTCGCACAACACCTGCTAGACTCGGCTTTATGTACAAATCCGATTAAAGCGACGCATTATGATCTTGCCGCTGAACTTGGTACCGCACGTGAGGTAGTGAGTCGGCTGCTTAAAAAATTTGAGCACCAGGGCTGGGTCAAACTGCGCCGTGGAGAGGTCGAGATCATTGAGAAAGGTGAGTTATGTACGCTGGTAAAACATCATGCGCCATGACGTTTTATTATGTGACTTAGTTACTGAAGATCTACTTCCATAGTGCTGAAATCCTACTATAGA
>CALZHD010000144.1 GCA_945787155.1 uncultured Gammaproteobacteria bacterium
GGCACCGGCGCTGCGGTAAAATTTGGTCGAGCCGGGGCTGGTCAATAATGCCCGACTGTCACGCTGCATCTGTACTCGGATATCGAGTTGGTCACTGCCAACGACACCGCCCGGCGGATGGAGCAGGTAGACATGGGGCAGACCCGCTTCAGGATAGAAGGGACGCTGCACCCGCAATGGGCCACGGTGGCTGTTGCGTTTGAGTACCGTACCGATAGTGCGCTGCTCAAAACCGAGTGACAACTCAGCCCGCCAGCCATCACCATTTGTATCGCCGATCGCTGCCTTGCGCGTGGTCGCCACACTCATACCGTTAGATACTCCTTCACCAGTTCATCACTCAATGCATCGATAGTACCATTGGCAACGCGGCGACCGCGATCAAGGATGTAAAAACGATCAGCCACCTTGCGCACAAAGGGAAGCTTCTGCTCGACCAGCAGCACCGTGAGGCCGATCTCGCGATTGAGTTTACGAATCACCTCGCCAATCTCCGCGACAACATTAGGCTGAATCCCCTCGGTGGGTTCATCGAGGATCAGAAGTTTAGGGTCGATCACCAGCGCGCGACCGATCGCCAGTTGCTGTTGCTGTCCACCGGAGAGATCACCACCGCGACGCTGCAACATATCCTTGAGCACGGGAAACAGTTCGAAGATAAATTCGGGTACCTTGCGCACCTTGTCTCGCCGTGATGTGAGGCCAATTTTAAGATTCTCTTCTACCGTCAGCAGTGGAAAGATCTGTCGCCCCTGCGGCACATAGCCGATACCATTGTGCGCCCGCTGTTCCATGCGCATTTTATGCAGCGGTTGGTCCTGATAGATGATCTCTCCCGACTCAAGGCTCAGCTCACCCATGATGCAGTTCAGCAGCGTGGTTTTACCGACGCCGTTACGCCCCATCAGACAGGTACATTCGCCGTGAGTGATCTCCAGTTCGATATCCCACAAGGTGTGACTCTGGCCATAATATTGATTGAGTCCGGATATGCTCAGCATCACCCTTCCCCCAGATAGACTTCGATTACGGCGGGATCATTCTGCACCTGTTCCATCTTGCCTTCCGACAACACACTGCCCTGATGCAGTACGGTGACGGTGCGGGCAATCGAACGGACAAAGTCCATATCATGTTCCACTACCACCACGGAACGTTCCCCTGCCAGTGACGTCAGCAGTTCGGCGGTGCGCTCCATCTCCTGATGGGTCATGCCGGCCACCGGTTCGTCCACCAGCAACAGCGATGGTTTCTGCATCAACAGCATCCCGATCTCCAGCCACTGCTTCTGCCCATGGGAGAGTTTGCCCGCCGGGTCATGGCGCAGCTCACCGAGGTTCACAATCGTCAGCACTTCATCGATGTGATCCTGCTGCTCACCACTGAGTCGCGCACATAACAGCGGCCACACCCGCCGATCCTGTGCCATCGCCAGCTCCAGATTCTGTACCACGGTGAGCGACTCAAACACCGTTGGCTTCTGAAATTTACGCCCGATGCCCGCCTCTGCAATCTGCGGTTCATCCATCTCCAGTAGATTCAGTTGCTGACCAAACCAGACCTGTCCTGTGTCGGGGCGGGTTCTGCCGGTGATGATGTCCATCATGGTCGATTTACCGGCGCCATTGGGGCCGATGATGCAGCGCAATTCTCCCGCCTCGATATAAAGGTTAAGGTCATTGATCGCCTTGAAGCCATCAAAACTTTTTGAGACCCCTTCCATATAGAGCACAATGTTATGACTCAGATCGAGCGCGGGCGGCTGCTCGGGAATCAGAAATTCAAACACCCGGTCACGTTGACGAAAACTGTTTAACGCATCAGCCCATGTCATGCGCCAGCCCCTCTGCGCCGCATGATGCCGATGATCCCTTTCGGCAGATACATCGTGACAAGGATAAACAGCGCTCCGAGGGCGAACAGCCACACCTCCGGCAGCGCGGCGGTGAGATAGGATTTGGAATAGTTGACCAGCAACGCGCCAGCCGCAGCCCCATACAGTGTGGCGCGTCCGCCGATCGCAACCCACACGATCAACTCAATCGAGTTCAGCGGTGAAAACTCGCCGGGGTTGATGATGCCGACCTGTGGCACATAGAGCGCACCGGCAATCCCCGCCAGCACCGCTGAAAAGGTAAACACCCACAGTTTGATATTCTCTACTCGATAGCCGATAAAACGGCTACGGCTCTCGGCGTCACGGATCGCAACACAGGCGAGCCCCAGTCGCGAACTGACAATATAGCGTGACGCCAGATAACCAAGTGCCAGTGCCAACGCCGAGGCAACAAACAGTACAATGCGGGTGCTATCCTCCCGCAGACTAAAGCCAAGAATGTCTTTAAAATCGGTCAGGCCGTTGTTGCCGCCGAAACCCATCTCGTTGCGGAAAAAGGCGAGCATCAATGCATAGGTCAGCGCCTGGGTAATAATCGATAGATAGACGCCGGAGACGCGTGAACGAAATGCCAGATAACCGAAGATGTAGGCGAGCACGCCCGGCACGAGGATCACCATCAGCAGCGCAAACCAGAACATGTCGAAGCCGTACCAGAACCACGGCAGCTCCTGCCAGTTGAGGAACACCATAAAGTCCGGCAGTTCCGGATTGCCGTAGACACCGCGATCACCGATCTGGCGCATCAGATACATCCCCATCGCGTAACCACCAAGCGCAAAAAAGGCAGCGTGGCCAAGGCTTAAAATACCAAGGTATCCCCACACCAGATCGGCCGCAATCGCCAGCAAAGCGTAAGTGAGATATTTACCCAGTAGCGTAACGCTGTAGGTTGAAAAATGAAAAGCGCTATCTGCCGGTACCAGCAGGTTTAAGATGGGCACCAGAATAGCGATCAGTAACAGGATGCCGAGAAACCACACCCCCCCTTTATCATCATGAATAAATCGTGAACTTATCATCGTTAATCCGCCGCCGCGCGTCCGCGCTGTGGAAACAGCCCTTTGGGGCGCTTCTGAATGAACAGAATAATAAACACCAGTACGAGAATCTTGGCGAGCACCGCGCCGGCCCATGGTTCAATAATCTTGTTGGCGACACCGAGACTCAGCCCCGCCACCAGCGTACCCCACAGATTACCGACACCGCCGAAGACCACCACCATAAACGAGTCGATGATGTAGGCCTGACCCAGGTTGGGGCCAACGTTGGTCAGCAGGCTGAGGCCGACACCGGCGATGCCGGCGATGCCGGCGCCGAGACCGAAGGTCAGCGCATCGACCCAGTCGGAGCGCACCCCCATCGCGCGCGCCATGGTGCGGTTTTGCGACACCGCTCTCACCTGTAGTCCCAGTGATGTCTTTTTCATAATCGCGATCAGTACCATAAACACGGCGATGCAGAACAGGATGATGTACATGCGGTTCCACGTGAGCGCCAGCACTTCATTAAACTGCCACGCACCAGACATCCATTCGGGTGTCTCGACGGTACGATTCAGCGGCGAAAAAATCGAGCGCACCGCCTGTTGTAGAATCAGGCTAAGACCAAAGGTCGCCAGTAGCGTCTCCAGCGGGCGCCCGTAGAGATGGCGTATCACCCCTCTTTCGATCGCGATGCCGACCAGACCGGCGACGATAAACGCGGCAGGGATAGCGACAATAATCGATGCGCCGATATTGTTAGGCATCAGCGTCTGCACTACGAATGTGGTGTAGGCGCCGATCATCATCAATTCACCGTGGGCCATGTTAATCACCCCCATCACGCCGAAGGTGATCGCCAGCCCGATCGCCGCCAGCGCCAATACCGAACCGAGGCTGAGGCCGAAAAAGATTGTCTCAACAATAGAATAGAGATCCTTGCGATCATTAATCGACTGGATCGCCTGCGCGGCAGCCTTCTCCAGTTGTGCATTCGCAGGTCGGTAATTATTTAACGCATTCAGCGCCGCTGGATTCATACTCTGCTGTAGCATTGCTATCGCATCGAGATGTTTCTGTTGATCATTCTGAGCCAGCGTACTGATCGCCAATGCTGACTCCATCACCGTTTTAACATTGCTATCGCTTTCGTTCCCGATCAGCGAGCGAATCAGTGTCACCGAATCCTCATCGGGATCATTGAGTAGCGCATTCGCGGCATCGAGCCTAACCGCAACATCGGCATCCGTTAACTGCACCGCCGCCAGTTTCTGCCGAATCAGGCTGCGCAGCTTGTTGTTGATCTTAACCTTCTTGAATCCCCGTTTACGATCCTGGGTGATAACCTCCTGAGCGAAGATCGAGTGAAACTGATACTGATCGTCGACCTCTTTGAGACGGTAAAGTTTTTTATCACTTTTCGAAAAATATAACTCACCCTGCGCCATGCTATTGAGCACCTCAACGGTGTTAGCTGGGTTATGCGCAGCAATGGCGTTTATCGCGTCCGCCTTTTTTGCATAACTCTTAACGGTAAGCGTTTGCCACGCTTCATCGAGTGGCATCGTCTCACTGTGCGCAACCGTCACCTGTGATAAAAAGAGAGCGGCGATTAATAATAGACAGGGCATTAATTTAGCCCACATGTTCTCTAGCAATCCATACATGAGTGTTTTCATCTTGGGTACTACCATAAAAATGGGAACATGAAACCGGGTAGAGGTTTCATGTTCCCACACATCACACATAATCAGGGAAGAGCGACTATGCGTGACAACTGCATTGACACATTAAAAATTCTGGCCACTGCATTTGCCAGTTTTAACGTTGTAGTTACCGCATGACAATGGTGCGCGCCAGTCGGAGATG
>CALZHD010000145.1 GCA_945787155.1 uncultured Gammaproteobacteria bacterium
CGGCAGCAGATCGGTGTGGCCACTCCCGCCGAGGTCTATCGCTGGGAGAGTCAACTGGCCACCTCACGTCAGGCGCTCCTCAAGGCACAGGCGCAACTTCAGCAGTCTCAGGATGCCCTCAACAGATTATTGCAGCGACCACTCAAAGAGCCGTTCATCACAGCACCCGCCACTCTTGAAGATCCGCGTCTTGTCGTCAGTCGCAAAGCGTTATTTGATTATGTGAGCAGTGATCGTACCTTTGAGCTTATGGGTGATTTCATGGTGATAGAAGGGCTGTCAGCATCGCCAGAACTGGCCTCCCTGGAAGCCTTGCTATCCGCTACTCAGCGGGAACTTAAAGTCAACCAGCGTGCCTACTGGTTACCGACAGTTACGTTACAAAGTGAAGTCACCCATATACTGGATGAACAGCGCCTGGTTGGGTTATCGGCAGAGGACGATACTGATTGGTCGGTAGGCGTTAATGTCTCACTGCCGTTGTTCGAGGGTGGTGCTCGAAGCGCGCGCATCTCTGGTAGCCGGCTCACGTTAAGCCAGCTCTTCACGCAACGCGACGCCACTAAAGCGCGTATTGAGCAGCGCATTAGAGCGGCGCTGCACGACATCGGTGCCTCTTATCCTTCGATACAGCTTTCCAGGGATGCCGCGAGCGCGGCGAAAAAAAATCTGGATCTGGTGACTGATGCCTATTCTCGCGGCGTGGTTTCCATCCTCGACTTGCTCGATGCGCAGAATGCCGCGTTGATCGCAGAAGAAGCGGCGACCAATGCGGTTTTTGATTTCATTATCGATCTAATGAACCTGCAGCGTAGTCTGGGAGGTTTTGATTTTTTTCTTGATGAACAGGGGTTGGATGGTTGGTTGAAACGTTTGGGTGATTACATCACTAACGAGGGGGAATGAGAAATAGGTGTTGTACTGTTTCTTCTGGGAATTTCGCTATAGAAAGATTCATGAGCGGGTGTTACGGTCCGGCAATGACGGTGATTGTAATATTATCCCGGTAATCGCCAGCAGATGGATTGCCGAGAGTGCCGACGGTGACGCGCATCGGGTAGGGTACACCGAGTGGAGAGGTGGGTAGCGGTGTGTTTATGACGGTGGCGGCTGGCCCGCTAAGGTCTACATTCGCGCTATTGGCAGTAAATGAGAAGGGAATCCGGCTGGTATCGGTTGGATCGATATGTGCCATATTACCCTGGTTTTGTGAGCTGAGCGTGACGCTATAACCGATGTTGCTGCGCACTCTAAGGTCGAAGTCAGAGAATTTTCCCGCCTGTAATATACCAAAATCAATCAGGCGCGATGTGAGGGCGGGATTGAAGCTGCCGCCTGGATTCACCAGGGAGAGGTCTATCTGTTCCAGCACCGTTACCGATATCGTTACGTTGCGCGTGTGATCCTGAGCGTAGCTGGCGAGATTACCTTCATACGCGGTTAGTCTGATGGTATCTGTGTAGGTCCCCGGTCTGACAACCTGTTCGGCAGGAATCACCAGAAAGAAACTGAGCTGCTGCCGACCCCTGCCGGTGAAGTTGCCGCTGAGTACTTCGCTGGCTGTGGCCGAAGGAAGGTCTTTTAAAATGTTTGTCTGGCTTGCCTGATCGTAGAGCTGGTAGTTCAGTACGTTGGCGCCATTGAGCAATGTGCGGTTAAAGGTTCCCGACGACCCCTCGCTGAAGGTGATGAAATAGTCACATGCTCTTCTTCTCTGGTTTCTTATTGTCATTGGAACTGATTGGGGATAGATGGCAGCATCAAAGGATTCATATCCCAGACCTGTACTGCCATTGAATGTAACTGGCGGTATATTCCTCAGTCTGAGTCTGCAGGCCTCAGCCGAGAATGCCACTAGCGTGAATATCATCAGCGTGATGATGGCTACCGATGGCTACCATCTTCAGCAGTTGTCTCTCTTTGCTTTGATTTAGATTAGACATGTTATTTTTGTGAAACCTGGATGGGTAAAGTCAGGACGCCAATATCGTAATAGCCAGCAGTCTTTGCAGGAATTTTGACCTTTACGCTCTGATGCTGGTCGTTAAACATTCTCAGCTCGTAGCTGCCGGGGCTCAGCCCTTCGACTCTGAAGATGCCGCTACGATTTGTGAACAGTATTTTTGGCGTCCATTTCGGGTTATCGAGTGCCACTATTTCACCCGCTTGCAAGCTGACGGGTGAGCCATCCGCTCGTTTAAGTACGCCACCAAGCAGCACGGTGGCATCTGTACCGACATGAATGATGGTGCCACTTTTGAATTTGGGCAGCAGCACAAATGACTCATCGCCAAGATCATAGCCAAGTGGAAGCTTAGGCACATCAATGTTAACGCCATGTGCAAGATAGGAGGTAAGGTCAGGTATCACGGCAGAACCGAATCGATGTGTGCTAGCGGCATAATGGTTACCTGACGGGTTAACCCCCACCTGCATTTCATCCAGATTCTCATGTGGTATGACTATCGCGAAGCTGTCTGATACCGGGCGTGTCAGTGATGCCGCGCCTTGCGCATAGACTACGGCGGTTCCAAACGTGAGGCTGCTTATTTGATTCCAGTCAGAGGGCTGGTTCTCGGTATTTACCATATTATTTGACAGACTTGTTTCGGCAAGATATCCGACGTGGCTGACTCTGCCTGACAGGGTGCTGTCATGGGGCGTTTTCACGGCGCCCAATGAAAGATCAACCCCGCCGATCTTATGGGGGGATGCCTGTTCCCATCTCACGCTTGAGGTGTCATTCAGTGTGTCGTGCGTGGCGGCGACCGTTCGATATGTCTGTCTCGGTGTCCATGTTAGGCTTAAAAAGACGCGATAATCCCTTTCACCACTCCTGCGACGTTTTTCAACATTAATACGGCTGGCTAATTCCCGGGTAAATGAATGCTGCATAAACAGGCCCAGGCTATGATCATTGGGTAGCCCTTTTCGCATCAGCTGATAATTAGCGCCAACACCGCCAGTCGAATGCGCACCGAGGCGGAGACTGTAATTACCTGCTATATCGTAGGTGATGATATTGTCTGGTGTGAGATTTCCCAGGGTGGAAAAATATCTTCCGGTATAATCCAGCTGAAAAGCCCACTGATGGTTCAGCTTGTTGCGTTGGTGTGCATCATAGTATCGGTATTGCATGCGAGTACGATGATCGCTACCCAGTGAGTGGATATGACTACTGCCGATATCGGCTCTAAACGTGCCGTGTTGAGAGGCCCAGACGCCCTCGAAGCTCAACATTTTCTGTTTTTTGTTGGCCTGCAGGCCTGCACCCAGCGTGAGTGTGGGCGTCATTCCTTCACGATGAAATAGCGAAACAGCTGGCAGATCTTCGTCGTAGACATATTTTCCATCCACTACTGTGGAGGGCAGGCCAATGTTGTAGCTATATTCACTGAGTCCGGGTGTTAATAATGTGCTGTCAAATAGAAAGGGGACTGCAATGGTTTTAGTGCGGCCAACGCTATCGGTGATTCTTAGTTGTATATCATTAATGCCACTGGTGGAAGGGAAATCCTGGATGTTATGTGACCCCGCCGGCAGTCTGAGTACGCGGATGACGTCATTATTGACCAGTACCTCTACGGTTGATTCATTGTTTAAAAATAGATCAGCATTGCCCGTTGGGGTGGTGACACGATAGGGTTGCAATGAAAAGTTTCGTGCGAGGGTGAAGCCGGCCATTGGCTGAAACTGTTGTAAACCGGCGGTAGGATAGGTGAGATCGCCGAGCGCATATCGCCACATGCGATCGGTATCGTCATGAACCACCCTTATATTACCTCGTTGCCACTGAGAGCTCTCTTTTTCAAGATAGCGCGCGTCTGCTTCCAGCACCCACTCCTCTACACGCAGTGCATGTTCGAATGATGCAATCGCCGGCTGGCGGCCGTCTCTCGCTCCATTGTTCTGGTGATAGTAGTCGATCCCCATCCTCATATTCAGGTAAGCACTGACCGGGCTAACCGGTAAGGCCTGTGATAGCGGGTAGGGGGGGGTGCGTGAGATTAGTGTGCTGTTCGAGGTTTTACGCGCCTCTGGTGCAATGGTTACGTGGAGTTCGAGTTCTTGACTGTCGAAAGAAAGATCGATCCCCAGATCGTGCAGGGGGGTCGTGCTGATATCGTCAGACTGGCTCGATATATCGATGATCTCCTGCAGGATCTCTTCCTGAAGCAGGTGGCCTATCCGCGTGGAAAATGTGAGGGTATCAATCTTCAGCACTTCATATTGCCCGCTGATCAGGATGTCGATATTCCCCTGCCGAGATGACTCAACGATCAGCGGCACGGACAGGCGCTGATCTTGCTGGACTGGCTGTTTGCCAAAGACCTCTTCATATAATTGTGCATTGCTTGCCGCATGTGCCTGACCGCTAAATGGGCTAGTAAGTACAACAAGGTACGCAATCTGACAGACTACCATCCATAACCATTGCAACGGGTTACCGATTCTTATCCACTCATAATTATTATTGAAAAACGTATCCATTTTTCATGTTGTATTCGTCTATTGTTTAAGCCTGCCAAAATATTATTTATTGTTATTAATTGAGGCAAAGTGTATGAACTGTTCTGCTAACACCCAGGGCGACAGTGGATCAGCGCCATGGCGTGAATTCCAGCTCAGCCGTATCAGGCACTGCATCAAGTTTATTAGGCCATGGCACGGAGAAACGTCGTTGATGGCCGGCAAGAATATTTTCACCGTTCATTCCATCCAGTTCCGATGGTGTCAATACAATTGTTTCACTAACCCCCTTGATATCGCGCCCCGTGGGAAGCTGTACTGAAAGGTTTCCGAGAACTGCGTGGGCAGTTCCTTTGTTTTCAACCATTAATGTCAGGGTGTGGCTTCCATCTTCCTGCTGTTCCTTTTCGATACTGCCGACAACAATATTGGGAGTCGCATCGTCAGGCACTATATATATGGCACCGAGGTAGCGCATGAGAAGGCTGACATGCGCGCCTTTTGTTGTTACACGTTCAAGTGCAATTGGAAGTTGCTCAGCAACAAGTCGATATGGGAGTTCAAGTTCAGGTGTGACATCGCCTGCCCACTGCACACGAACGGTTTGAGTCTTGTGAGGAGATATCACCATCTGAGGTGGAAAAATAATGAAATCGTCATCAGCATTTTGATAACTCTCTTTTCCGTCAATATCCACCTGTCGGTGCAAGGCCGATATCTGTACCGCGATGGCCTTGTCGCTGTCGTTTTCCAGTTTGAAAATCTGACTTGAATCTCTTCCAGTGGGCGAAAAATCGGCTTTTATCGGTATTAATTTGAATGCGTATGTTGGAGCGGTTATGCATAAGGTGATTGCAATCAAGAAAATTCGTAGCGCAATCGAGCGAGTCATGGTGGTACCTTTTATTAAGTGGGCCTGGTAATCACAAAAATTACCAGGCCGATATTCACTACCTGTCTTCTGTGACTCAATTATTTAGCGATAATCGTAAATGTGAGTGTATCGCTATAGGTATCAGCTGCCAGGAACGCCGCTGATCCGTCGTAGGCGATCTCGACAGTTTTATCAACGCCCGGGTTGCCGGTTCTGGAGTTAACGTCGGTCACTGTCGCAGTGCCGGCGACCAGTGGTGCAGCAACACCATCATAGGTAATTGTATATGGCAGTGTTTCACCATCGACGGCACCTAGGAATACGCCTGTTGCGCCAGCACCATTCGTGGAGGTCATCGTGACGGTATAACCAATTATGTTGTTTGTTCTCTCATTAACCGTAGTGATGAGTATGTTTGGTTGATTGACCGTTAAATCCAGCGCGTTAATTCCGACTTCATCGGTTAAGACGACATCGAGAAAGGCTGGAACAACACCGCCATGAGTAACACTTCCTACTGGTAAGGCAATCGCTGGGCCAGTCAGTAGTGTAAGACCGCACCCAACGAGAGCTTGTTTAAGGGGGAATTTTGATAGTGTTTTTTTATTCATGGCATTAACCTTCCTTCGAAAAATATAAAATAGTAGACTGGGTAAAATACGCATAAAGCGCGCGCAATAAGTCAATCCTTGGGAATCTGTATTAGATATGCTGCCAATAGAACGTTAGCTGACAGTATGGCTTCGTGCCTTCACTTACTATTAACGGCGCGTAGCGTAAGAAATTTAGAAAAAAGAATAGAGGGAATATAGAAAGTATGGTTATTTGGCAACGATAACCAGTGTTAATGTATCAAAGAAGTGCTGACCATTTAAATTCCCCATTATTTCAGGGGTGATTTTCAATTCTTTCGTTTCGATTTTTTTATTACCTTTAGATGCCTCAACATCTGAGATCAATGCTTCACCTTCTGTAAAATAGACGTCCTTATTGCCATACGTGATTTTATAGGGCAGGGGCTTGTTTTCATCTTTGCTAACAAGTGCAAGATGGCCGCTATCGTTAAGGCTTTTTGCCTCGAGACGAATGGAATAACCCGACTGATTATTATTCTGCTCAGTGATACTGGTGACAAGATCCGGTATGCCGCTTTTCGAAGGCATGCCCGCCAGCGAAGAGATGCTTCTACTAATCGATACTGAGCTGGTAGGCGCGACGTGACCC
>CALZHD010000146.1 GCA_945787155.1 uncultured Gammaproteobacteria bacterium
TTGGTTGGAGCGGGTGCCAACCTATAAAGATCAGCAGGAAAAGCTGAAAGAGAAAGACCTCGATACCTACGGTTTTCTTGGTTACCCATTGTTGCAGAGCGCCGACATTCTGGTCTACAAGGCTGCACAGGTGCCCGTTGGCGAAGATCAGGTGGCACACGTCGAGCTGACACGTGAAGTGGCGCGACGTTTTAATCATCAATATGGTCGCGAACCGGATTTTGCCGAAAGGGCTGAGCTGGCGATTAAAAAGATTGGCAAGAAAAATGCGAGACTCTATAGGGAGTTGCGTAAACAATATCAGGAACAGGGTGATCATGATGCGCTGGAGAAGGCACGTGCACTACTGGAGACGCAGCAGAATATCACGCTCGGTGATCGCGAGCGCCTGTTTGGCTATCTGGAGGGGGGAGGCAAAATCATTCTGCCTGAACCGCAGGCGCTACTGACCCCGACTTCCAGGATGCCAGGACTCGATGGGCAAAAGATGTCAAAATCTTACGGCAACACTATCGCGCTGCGTGAAGCACCTGAAGTGGTTGAAAAGACGCTGCGTACCATGCCTACTGATCCGGCGCGGGTGCGTCGTACTGATCCGGGCAACCCTGAGATCTGTCCGGTATGGGGTTTTCATCAAATCTATTCCACTGATGAGGTGCGTCAGTGGGTAGTAGAAGGGTGTCGCAGTGCCGGGATCGGCTGTATTGATTGCAAGCAACCGGTGATCGATGCTGTAATTGCGGAGCAGGCACCTATCCATGAGCGCGCGATGCAATATATTGAAAGCCCCAAGCTGGTACGTAATATTATTGCCGAAGGGAGTGAGCGTGCGCGTGAAGTGGCGCGTGAAACACTGGATGAAGTGCGAGAGGTGATGGGGCTTGCAGATAACAAATAATCAATTAGTTACGGCTCTTATTTATTCTGGTTTCTATTATGGTTTCTGACATAAGTTCTGAAATTGATGCTGAGGAAGAGGGGGTGGTCGTTATGTCGACCCAGCAGGAGATGCCCTTTGCCATCGTTCAGGGTAAAAGCATCAGCGAGCCGCCGCAAGATCTCTATATTCCACCGGATGCGCTCGAGGTCTTTCTAGAAGCATTCGAGGGACCGCTCGATCTACTGCTCTATCTGATCAAACGCCAGAACCTCGATATCCTCAATATTCCGATCGCCGAGATCACCCGCCAGTACATGGAATATGTCGAGCTGATGAAAGAGCTGCATCTCGAGCTGGCAGCGGAGTATCTGGTGATGGCAGCGATGCTGGCGGAGATCAAATCACGCATGCTGTTGCCGCGTCCGGTTGAAGTGGACGATGAGGATGATCCGCGTGCTGAACTGATCCGTCGTCTACAGGAGTACGAACGCTTCAAACAGTCCTCTGAAGAGATCGAGGCGATGCCGCGAGTTGATCGTGATATCTTCCCGATTGCAGTGAAGGCCCCCGAGAGTAATGTGGTAAGGCTGGAGGCGAAGGTCGAGTTGCAGGAGATCCTGCTCGCCTTCCAGGAGATCATGGCACGTGCGGATATGTACACCCATCACCAGATCAAAATGGAACCACTCTCTGTGCGTGAGCGCATGACGGAAGTGCTCGATATGATCGATACTGAAAAATTTACCGAATTCTCTGCCCTGTTCACCCCGAAAGAGGGACGCATGGGGGTTGTCGTATCACTGTTGGCGATCCTTGAGCTGGTCAAAGAGTCGCTGCTTGAACTGGTACAAACTGAAAACTATGGCCCTATATACGTAAAGGCACCGCAAAATGTTCACGAGCCCCATGAATCAAACTCAGCTTAAAAATATTATCGAAGCCGCGATCATGACCGCGGACACCCCCGCCTCAATGGACTATCTACTGCGGCTCTTTACCGAAGAGGAGCAGGTGGGCCGTGAAGAGATTAATGAAGTGCTGACGCAGCTGGAAGCCGAATGTGAATCGCGCGGCATTGAATTGAAGCAGGTGGCGAGCGGTTATCGTTATCAGGCCAGGCAGGATCTCTCACCGTGGCTCTCGCGCCTCGAGGTCGAGCGTCCATCACGTTATTCACGCGCGTTGCTGGAAACCCTTTCATTGATCGTCTATCGCCAGCCGGTGACACGCGCCGAGATCGAAGATGTACGCGGTGTTGCCGTTAGCTCATCGATCATCAAGACCTTGCTGGAACGGGAATGGGTGCGTGTTGTGGGACATCGTGATGTCCCCGGCAAGCCGGCGCTTTATGGTACGACACGACAGTTTCTTGATTACTTCAATCTCAAGAGTCTTAGTGAACTGCCACCGCTGGCTGAAATTCGCAGCCTTGATTCGATCCAGAACGAGCTGGAATTGAAGGTGATCATTGGCGGTGAAGAGGCGGCCAACGCGGAGTCTATTGAGGATGAGCCAACCGTTGCCTCAGAAGGTGATGCTGATGAGGCTGCAAGCGCAGTGGAAGAAGCGGCTGCGATTGAGTTGGTGGCTGAATCTAACGATGAAGCTGATCCCTTGTCGGGCGAGCGTGAAACCGTTGTATCCAGTGATGGCAACGATCATGAGCAATTGGACGGCGCGCCTGTTGCTGAAAAGGCGGCTGTTGAATACAACGCTACTGAAAATGACGCGGTTGAGTTTGATGACGCCGCGAATGAAGAAGCGGCTGGCACGGCATCGATGGCCGATGAACCAGAGGATAGCGAAGATCCACCCGCTGCCAGGGCGGGTTGAGATAATTCTATGAGTGAGCGTATTCAAAAGGCGCTGGCCCAGGCCGGTCACGGGTCGCGTCGCCAGGTTGAAGGGTGGGTGCAAGAGGGGCGCATTACCGTCAACGGTAAAGCGGCCACGCTGGGTGACCGCATCACCGAAGATGACAAAGTCCTGCTCGATGGCAAACAACTGCGCCTCAAATTCAAACAGGAACTGCCACTCAAGGTGATCATCTATCACAAGCCGGTGGGTGAAATATGCACGCGTAATGACCCCGAAAAACGCGCCACCATTTATGACAGCCTGC
Source organism: uncultured Gammaproteobacteria bacterium (assembly GCA_945787155.1). GTDB lineage: Bacteria > Pseudomonadota > Gammaproteobacteria > SZUA-140 > SZUA-140 > SZUA-76. Next base: position 3,003 of record CALZHD010000146.1, read on the forward strand.
CGAGGCTGCGTGGTGGTCGTTGGGTCGCGGTGGGTCGGCTCGACGTTAATACCAGTGGTCTATTGTTGCTGACCACCAGCGGTGAACTGGCCAATAAGCTGATGCATCCATCGAGTGGCATGGAAAGAGAATATGCGGTGCGGGTACTGGGTGAGGTCGATCGTGACATGCTCAAACAGTTGCGTGAAGGGGTTGAGTTAGACGACGGCAAGGCCTCATTCGAGACCATTCGCGATGCCGGCGGACAGGGGGCCAATCACTGGTATCACGTGATCATCAAAGAAGGGCGCAAGCGTGAAGTGCGTCGCCTGTGGGAATCACAGGGGGTCACTGTGAGTCGCCTGACCCGAGTGCGTTTTGGTGACATCACACTGCCGCGAGGACTCTCCGCCGGTAAATTTACAGACCTTGACGAAGCGAGTCTCAATAAGCTGTTAAGAAGTGTCGGCATGCCCGCGATAGAAAAGAAGCATGGCCGCAGTGAAAGCCGTACTCGCACCACGCCAAGATCAATCTTGAAGCCGGATGACAAACCGAAAACCAGGAAAAGAGCTAAACCCAAAGGGCATACGCCAGTGGCGCGGAAGAAAAAGCCAACGTCGAAAAGAAAATAAAGCAGGTAGCGAATATTGCCAGTAGCCCGGGTTGAGCTTACAGCGCGCCCTAAGGAAGTGCACCCGAAGGGCATTACACCCTTGGGGTAAAACCCGGGATTGGGATGGCGCTGCTCCCCGGGTTTTCTGGTTCCCATGCTCCTGCGTGGGAACCCATACGGTTATCAGTATCGACTAGCTGTCTGCATTCCCACGCAGGAGCATGGGAACGAGTGATTTCAGAGGCCTTCACATTGACACTCTTTTCAGTCTATCAAAAGTTACTCGATCAATACGGCCCCCAACAGTGGTGGCCCGCGGATACCCCGTTCGAAGTCATGGTCGGTGCCATCCTCACCCAGAACACCGCGTGGACCAATGTCGAGAAATCGATTGCACAACTCAAGGCCAAACGAAAACTAACACCACAGGCGATCGATCGTCTACCGCATGAGCAACTCGCCGAGCTGATCCGTGCCTCCGGTTACTTTAATGTTAAAGCGACGCGCCTGAAAAACTTCTGTCACTGGTATCTGGTGCAAGGTGGTTTCGATGCGTTGAATGAACTCGAAACTGCATCGCTTCGTCACGAGCTACTATCGGTCAAGGGTGTCGGCCCGGAAACGGCGGATGACATGATGCTCTACGCTTTCAACCGGCCCATCTTTGTGGTCGATGCATATACCCGCAGGATTTTTTCGCGTCTTGGTCTGGTCGATGATGGCATTAAGTATGAACCATTGCGTGAAACGTTTGAACTGGAGTTTATGGGAAAGCGAAAGCGAAAGCGGCTGAGCTTTGATGAGCGTGTCGCGCATTACAACGAATATCATGCGCTGATTGTGGTGCATGGTAAGGATGTGTGTCGGACTCGGCCGAGGTGTGAGGAGTGTTGTTTACGGCGGCAGTGTGCTTATTTAAAGTGACGTTAACCTAACGATATTATGTGTAGCCTGATGAGATGGTCTCCTCCCACTTCCTAAACGGCGTCGCAATAGTGGCAATAGCCGTAACGGTTACAGCTCGAAAACATTAAAAGGCCATCATGGTGAAATCGTGATCGATACGCCACGTGACCGTGAAGCCACGTT
>CALZHD010000147.1 GCA_945787155.1 uncultured Gammaproteobacteria bacterium
CGCGCAGATCCATCTGAATCATGTTGGCCTCTTTGAGTATCGCCTTTGAAAGATCAAGCCCTTTAAAGCTGTCACCGTCGTGGGAAAAGAGTTTAGTGAAGCCTTTTTTATCGTAGATATGGATCATCTGCCGTTCCGCGTAACATATATAGTGTATCTGGGCAGTGATGATACCTGTTTTTACCACTCATTGCTGCCATTGCAATTCGATAATGACTTAAAATATCAAGAATTACAAAGGGTTGATAGAATTCAGGCCGACATGAGCACATTTCTGCCCAGCGATGCGACAACCATCGGCCAGCGCCGCTTCGAGTGCTAACCCATTGATCAGGCTATCAATAATCACCGCATTAAAGGTATCGCCCGCGCCCAGCGTATCGACAACTTTTGCGGGCGGACAGGGTGGTGAATGGTAAACCACGCCGCGCTGGTCGATGCCAAAAGCACCGCCATCGCCCCATGCACAGATCAGCCGTTTCTCAGGAAACTGTCGATGAAGGCGTTCTAAAAATCGTTGCGCTGCATCCTCACTATTATCTTCTTGTTCCAGCACGTGATTTTTAGAAAATAATAGTGTACCAACATATTTAAAGAGAACCTTAATTTTAGGGCGACCCTTTTCAATCTCAAGTGAGCAGGGCAGTGCGGGGTAATTTTCAGCAACATGGGCAAGCATCTTACGGGTCTCGGTCACGTTGCGCCCCTCAAAATGGAGCCAGTCGCACGTTGACAGGTCGATGCGGGTGAAATCGCTGAAGCTGAATTCGGGCAGATCACGGTAGTGGATAATGGTACGCGAGCCGTTATCGCGGTTGTGGACGATGTACGAGGTTGGCACTTTGCCATCTTTGACGACCCGACAATAACGTGTATCTATTTGATATTGCTTAAGATCATCAACAATTCGCTGGCCATCCGGTTCGTCTGCCAGCACCCCGGCCCAATGGCAGCAATGACCAAGCTGCGACAGCACTACCAACGTGTTGGTGGTGTTACCGCCACGACAGATGCGCTGTGTGGCAGCGCGGACTTCAGCATCTTCAGCGGGATAGCCATCAACGCTATTGATAATATCAAGGGTCGCGATGCCAACGCCGATAATGCGCGCCATTATGGTGGACTAGGGCGGTGTCTTCGCCGGCTCAGGCTCAGGTTCTATTTCAACTTCCGCTTCCGCTTCAAGCGTGGCATCCAGATCTTTTAAAGGATCCTGGGGCCCGGGTCCATGACTACGCATCACCGCCATCGGAATTAACAGAACATTAAATAGATCAATGACTACCCAGGCGAGCAATGCATAAACAAAGGCCATCACACCCGTATCTTGAAACATAAAAAGAAATGCACAGGTAGCCAGCGCCCACATGTAAACCAATGAATATGGAGCTAAAAACCATGGATTGGCGCAGAGGCGGGCATTACAGTGTTCGCAATGCGTCTCACGCCAGTAGCACAAACGATATTTATCCTTGATGGAGATGCCAGGCTGCTCACACTTGGGACATGGGAATTTCATTTGCGCCACTCCAAAAAGACTCATACAGAAAACGCTATCATACCATCCAGTCGCCGCCCGCCAACCATTCTGCGCGATTGCGTTCACCTGGCCAGAATAAGCGTGTTAGAATTTGTCCTCCTTAAATATATAGACTAAATGATCTGACGAATGATGATGACGTTGCGAAAAAAACTCCTGTTGCTGCTGCTGGCAACCACATTATTAGCCGGTTGCGATGGCAATACGCCACTGATGGATGAGGTACAAAATGGCGAAATCGAAAAGGCCAAGGTACTGATTGAAAACATTGGTGACATTAATGAGCGAAATAACTATGGCTGGACAGTCCTGATGCACGCCGCCCGCCTTGGTAATGTGGAACTGTTAAAGCTACTGGTAGAAAACGGGGCTGATGTAAATGCACAGGATCAAGATGACTGGTCTGCGTTAATGCGTGCATCACTCAGGGGGCATACCGAGGCCGTTCGTTATCTGCTCAGCAAAGGCGCGGATGTCAGCTTCAAAGACAATACCAATACCACTGCATTACATTGGGCTGCGCTACGCGGCCATAAAGATGTTGTGTTGTTGCTGCTCGACGCGGGGGCCGATTTTACGCTCGTCAATGATCGTCGCTGGACCCCAATGAAGGCCGCTGCTACCGAAGGCGAAAATGACATCATCATGTTATTGAAGCGTTACGGCGCAAAGGAATAAACAGGCCCTGGCTTAACCATTCACCTACGCGCCAATATGCACGATGATCTGACGCTGCATATTGGCGCGACGATGTTCCCATAAAAAGACTCCCTGCCACGTCCCAAGGATCAGGCTGCCGTCAATAAACGGTACCGATAGCGAGGAGGCGGTCAGCGTCGACTTGATATGTGACGGCATATCATCCGGCCCTTCGCTGGTGTGGGTGTAAATTTGATCATTTTCACCGACGAGGCGATTGAGCCACTGCTCCAGATCACGAGCAGCCGATGGATCAGCGTTCTCCTGTACCAGCAGACTGGCGGAAGTATGTTTGATAAAGAGCGTGCATAACCCTTCCTGCAGACCGCTTTCATTGACGACTGCCGCAACCTCACGCGTGATTTCATGCAGACCCTGACGTGGGGCACTAATCGATAGTTGGCTGATCATGGTACAATTTCCTTCTTATTTATTTTACCGTCACCACACATAGATTTAGCGCAGCTTAGTGATGACGGGATTTATTATAACGCGCTAGCGCCTGAATAATTCAAGATTGATAGAAGCGCTAAAGAGGTCCGCCCAAATTGTGAATAGTTCGATGCTTTTTAAAAAACTATCTTGCGCCTTTGTGCTGGCCATCACTTCGACGGTGATCTTCGCGGCTGAACCGTCAGCCAAACATCACGCAAGTAAGTCTCAGGACTGCAAGGCGTGCCACACCAGTGGCGATAACTTTAAGCCAGTCGAAATCAATGCCAGCTGTCAGCAGTGCCACGAAGGTGTGCCGGGCGAGGGCAGACTGCTTGCAGCAATGAAGCAACAACCACCAACCCGTATCGACGACGGCAGTGACAGTGGCATGCTGCAGCCACAGTACTACGAAACAAGTAAGTTCGGCGATGCCCCCCATGAGATGGTGCTGATTCCAGCCGGCGAGTTCATCATGGGCAGCGACAACCGTCTTTCCGATGAGGGGCCGCAGCACAACGTAACACTCGGTGCCTATCTGATCGACAAGTTCGAGGTCACCAATCTGCAATATAAAAAGTATATCGATGATGCGGGCAGACGCGCACCGTCACATTTCGAGCAGCGCGCAATTCCCAAAGGCAAGGCCGACCATCCGGTCACCTTTGTCTCGTGGTTCGATGCCAAAAAATATTGTGCATGGGTGGACAAACGACTACCGACCGAGCAGGAGTGGGAAAAGGCCGCGCGCGGCACCGATGGACGCATCTTTCCGTGGGGCAACACCTTTGCCATCGAGAAGGCCAATACACCGGTGCGTTGGGATGAGCTCAAAAAAGAGGGCGACACCTCACCCGTCGGCGCCTTCAAGCGGGGCATCAGCCCCTTTGGTCTGCACGATACCTCCGGCAATGTGTGGGAGTGGGTCGATGCGTGGTACAAAGCGCATCCCGGCAATAACAAGCCATCTGAAAACTTCGGTGAGATCTACCGTGTATTAAAAGGGGGTTCGTGGTGGGACTGTTCTTTTTATAAATGCGGTATCTCCGCGCCGGTCTTCAATCGTAGCTTTTTCAATCCCCGTGTTAAAAACAGCAGCTTTGGTTTTCGTTGTGCCAAAGACGTTGAATAACTATTTATAAAGGGTCACCTAATGGTCAGTAATAAAGTACGTATCGGAATAGTGACGATGTTGTCTCTGGTTACGATGGCTGCATCGGCAGACAACACGCCTACCAATGAGCTATCAGACAATACCAACGGGGAGGGCGGTGCGATGGCACTGATCCCAGCCGGGCCTTTTTTGATGGGCAGCAATGACGTCGATACTACCACCCGAGGCAAAGAGTACGGTTTCATTAAGCCACTCTACATCGATGAACAGCCACAACGTGAAGTGACCCTTGATGCCTTTTATATCGATCGCTATGAGGTCTCCAACGAACAGTTCAAAGAGTTCGTCATCACACAAAATCGCAATGTCCCGCAAACCTGGAACAGCAACGGCTACCTGCTAGTCCGTCAAATATTAAACATTGCCAATGATGAGATGTTACGCCGCCTTGCCGATGAACGCTTCAAACTCGATATGAATACGCAATCGGCCTCACGCGAAGCGCTCCTGGATGCAATCGAACAACAGCAACGCGATCAGGATAACCTGCCTGTCTCCGGCGTCACCTGGGCAGAGGCTGATGCCTATTGTCAGTGGCTTAGCAAACGCCTGCCAACAGAAATAGAGTGGGAAAAAGCGGCGCGTGGCGCCAACGGTAATGAATACCCATGGGGTAATGAATGGCGAAAAGCGCACTCTAATTCAGGTGAAGGGGAGGGCTGGGCTCACGGCGTTTCACCGGTGGGTCATTATGTAAAAGGGCAGTCCCCTTATGGTGTTTTTGACATGGCAGGTAACGTCATGGAGTGGACGGCCGACTGGTATCAACAATATCCTGGTAACGACTATCAATCCAAAGATTATGGCGAAACCTTT
>CALZHD010000148.1 GCA_945787155.1 uncultured Gammaproteobacteria bacterium
GATGAATCTACTCCGCAACTGCTCCTACGTCACAAAAAGTGTGCTCTCGATCAGCGGTAAGCTTCAAACCTAGTCTACCGTTTACATCCATACAGTCTTTCAGAAAAATTGTATTGGCCAGGTTATTTAATTCTTTTCGACGAGTAGCTACGGCTAATTTACGGAAGTATTAGGGTCGGACTCGAAATAAAAGCATTAGAAATAAAAGCATTAGGGTCAGACACGAACACATTAACTTAATACGAGTCTGACCCCAACTATTCAATTTTTCCTAGGGAGTCTACATAAGTTACGCCTTAGATTAAATTTAGTTTTTCTTGAGAATACCCTACTATATTTTTTAATAAACTATTGAGAAAATACAACCGCCTCACCCGTTTTAATATCAACAGCCAGCAATGATCCCATCCTAATGTCGACTTCATAAACCCACTCGCCATTCAAACTTAGAGAAATATCTTCAACACGCGCAGAATGTCGTCTTGGATGACTGATTTGAATTTCCTCATAGACTTCACTAGCAAGGTCAAACAATACTAGTCTACCAGATGTACTTGCTATCACCACTTGCCCTTTGGCAGGATTTATTGATACCCCCATAGGTGCCAGAGTAGAAATATCATTCCGATCAAACAATACAGTTCTCGCACCACTAATAAGATCAACAGCAATTACAGCGTTAGCATGAAAATCAGTAATCAAAGCTCTATTCTTGTCTACATCTAAAATGATTCCTGTGAGAAGCCTGAAATCGATGGTACTTATATCTGTGGCAGTTTGGTTGTCCGCAACTATAGTTCTCACACCGGTAGCTAAATCTACTGCGATCAAATTTGTTTGTTGCGCAACCAACAGGCGTTTTTTGTCTGTATCGTAGGTTAGATTCCGCGGTGAACCGATATTCACATTGCTCTGCGCTACTGCCATATCGTTATTGCTAACCAGGGAGCGCGCACCGGTCTCCAAATTGATCGCAATCAAAGCTTTATGGGAATAATCTATAACAAAAGCGCGATTACCTACGGAGTCGATAGCTATACCTCTAAGAGCTGCAAAATCAATATTACTTTGCCCAACCGCAATACTATTATTACTCACAACTCTGCGGTTACCTGTCTTTCCATTAACGCCAATAATTGTATCTAAGTTTTGGTCAACGACAAATATTTCACCCGTCACCAAGTGAGTAGCGCTGAATAGAGGGTTATCCATGCTCGCATTTGCATTGGGCACGTTACTCTGAGCGGCCAAGCTTAGGGTGTTTGTATCCAAATCAATGGTAGCTATTCGACTACCATAATAACTTTGATTATTATTACGTTCAGTCAAAAGGACTGCATGGTTGGTTGTCGAATCAAAATTGACATCATTATAAGCACTCACACCAGTACTTGAGACATTACCATTCAAATCAACCGTTTTTAAAACTGTGTCACCGTCAATTAACATAAACTGCTTTCTATATGTATCTATTGCGATACTTTCAGCATCCCATGGTTTCCAGCTTACAGAACCTTCCGTACTGAACATTGATCTTGCGCCGGAAGCTAAATCAATAGCTATCAGCGCTCGCCTCCCCCGGTCAACCACAATCACACGGTTTTGATTGTTTCTATCGAGAACAAAAGCACGGGGTTCGCTCAAGGGATTGTCAAAATCAGGGACACCTGGGGCAGAGACGACTCGACGCGCACCAGAGCTCATATCAATTGCCACCAGAGAATCACGTCCACCATCGAGCACCAAAAGCTCGCCTTGCTGCTCATCGATAGCAAATGCCACAGGCTCGATTAGCGTGTTATCGGCATCAGGCACACTATTATCGGCTACAATAGTGCGCAACCCCGATTTTAAATCAACACTTACAATGTTGGCGTAATCTCTATTATAAACGTAGGCAACATTTGCCCCTAGATTCGCAATCATTTCCGAAGGACCACCAAATAAGCCATTACTTCCAGCCACAGCGACGGTATTGTCGGAAAACAACGTGAAACTACCGGGGTTATCCATATCGACTTCAACCACCGCTGAGTTATTAGATCCAAATGCGGGATTAATCACTAACATACGATTGTTGTCATTATCGACAACTGCGCCATACGCACTGTTGATATAACCCGAAATAATACTTCTCTCTCCGTTCATCCGATTGACGCCGATTAGGCCGTTGCTATTAACCACGACTCTATCTGTTGCCGCATCAAATGCCATAGCCGTCGCGTACGAAGTGAGGTTAACTCCACCCGCAATGTCATTGTTAGAGATAACTACACTTTCTCCAGTGCTTAGATTGACTTGTACTATATTTAGTGGAGAACCACGACTAAATACATACGCCTCATTGCGTGCAGCATCGTATGCGATGCCTTCGCTACCACAGTTAACTGCGGCCAACACCGTTTCCTCAGCTGTATCGGGGTTTAACGAAAAAATCTGGCGTCCATTTCGACAAACTAAGAGCCGGTTTCTTTCATGAGTGTTATCCCAAAATACGGATGACACTCTGTCAGTTGAAACAACTCTTCTCGTATCGGTATCTAGTGATATTTCCAAAATACCCGTCGGTTGCGCGAGAAAAAGGCGATTTCCATCCGGGTCTAAGGCCATTCCCGTGACACGTTCGATAGCACCTACAGGCGTAGCCAGCAAATCTTGAGACACTATGGTTGTTTCATTGCCGACCAAGTCAACCCGTTTGAACGTGTCGAGATTGTTTTGACGATCCAATACATAAGCTATGGAATTGCCACTGCCCGCCTCTAACGCGATATCTCTAACACCGCTAAAGGCATTAGCTCCCCCATCAGTTACAGAAAATGCCACGCCGGTATCTCTGTTAATTTCCACCAAACGGTTACCTTCGAAACTTAAATAACGATTATTGGTTTCGTCCAAAACGAGCATACTAGGAGATCGCAGTAGAGGCGCATTTCTAATATCGACGCTATCAGTAGTCGTCGAATTACCTTGTGTATCATTGATGATGGCTACGAGGGTATTATTCCCGCCCATTAAAGGCACACTTGCCGTCCAAGTGGCAAACCCGTCATCAGATACGGCTTCAACACCATTAACCGTGACAGCGCCAATGCTACTGAGATCACTTGCCGTTCCGCGCACCAGCACTGTAGCTTGATTAGTTAATGTAGATGGCGGAGGAAAAATAATTTCGCCTTGAGGTGGGTCACTTTCTGCAGCAAGCGTAGTAACTTGAAAATTTTCACTTATGGTTCCAATAGTAACAGACGTCACTGAACTAGTTATCGGCGCTCCGGTGGAAATAACACTTAGTGTAATGGTATCGTTATTATTAATGATCCCGTCTTCGCTAGTAAAATCTGCACTGGATATAGAATACTGACCCCCTTCTATTGATACACTAGTGCCATCCGCAATACCGCTAATGGTTACAGTATTTGAAGTAACAAGGCTATTCCATGGGACATCATCTTGGTTTTCGAAATTAAATTGATCTGGCGATCGATCAATAATTTCTATCATCATCGGAACTTCACTAAAGCCCCCGACATTCTCTGCTCGTATTGTGACGGTGGAGCCTACTTGAGATACCGAAGGTGTACCCATGATCACGCAGTTATCGCTGGACACTGCGACACTTAGGCCCACTGGCAACAGTGGAGAACTGCTACATGAATCAAGAGCACCACCATTGTTGGTGATCACTGTATTCACAAGTTCATTCTGTGAATACTTTTGTGTTCCAGGGGTTTGTAGCTCTGGTGCTGCAATTATAAGGGTGGTAACGCTGAAGCCAGCGCTAACCCCGCCAATGATTAAGGTCGCTGAGGTGGTGGTTTGCGGCACGACGGCCGAGGTCAAACGTACTCGTACACTTTGCCCGTTGCTGAGACTACCTTGGGCACTGCTAAAGGCCCCGCCATTAATCGCATACTGCCCGCCACTAATACTGATCGGCGCAGGGCTGTTTATGCCGGTGATGATGGCACTGTTAGATAGCACCTGAGTGTTTAGGGCACGGTCATTTTGTGCGGCAAAACTAAAGGCATCGGGGGTGGTGTCTATACTATAAACAAAACTAACGTTTACGATATCTTCAATACTATTAACCGTTCCGTCATTAACTACCAGTCGAACAATATAATCACCCTTTACGTCAGGCAAAAAACTAGCATTTGCAGCACGATTATTGGTTAATGCAGTGACACTACCCGCAGGTTTACTGATCATTGTCCATAAAAAGCTTAACGCATCTCCATCCGGGTCAGATGAGCCATTACCATTCAAGCTAACAACAGCGTTGCTTTCTGTTAAAATGTCACTCCCAGCATATGCAACCGGGATTTGATTTGGTGCAAAATTGATAGTAACGATACTTTCATTACTAAGCGACTGTCCATCACTGACTCTTAATTGAATAGTATAATCACCTCGCACATCGGGTGTAAAACTGCTATATGCCTGATTACCATTTAGCAAACTGACATTGCTTCCAGACGGCATTTTAATTAATGTCCACTGATAACTGAGTTCATCA
>CALZHD010000149.1 GCA_945787155.1 uncultured Gammaproteobacteria bacterium
TATGGCACAGACTGAAGCGCTAATCACGACACTCAAGCAGACTTTAAAGGAACATCGTCTCACCTATGCAGAGGTGGCGCGGCGGCTTGATATGAGTGAGGCGAATGTGAAGCGGATGTTCGCCGCGCAACGTTTTACGCTGGATCGGCTGGAGGATATCTGTCGCTTGATGCAGATGGAATTGAGTGATCTGTTTCAGCTCTATGAAGCGTCGCGCCAGCGTGTCACCCAATTGACCACTGATCAGGAAAAAGAGCTGGTGGCGGATGTTCAACTCCTGCTGGTGGCAGTGAGTGTCCGTAATCGTCTCAGCTTCGATGAGATGGTGAGTCGTTATCAGCTCAAAGAGACCGAGTGTATCCGCTGTCTGGCGAAACTGGACCGGCTCAAAATCATCGACCTGCTGCCAAACAATCGTATCAAGTTACGCATTAACGAAGACTTCCGCTGGCTACCCAATGGCCCAATTGAGCGCTATTTTGAGAAACAGATTCAAACCCAGTTTCTGAAGTCTGGTTTCAACCGAGAAGGGCAACGACGTCTGTTTTTATCAGGTCTGCTGAGTGAGGCATCGCATCAGATTTTGTTAAGCAAGCTTGAAACGTTATCACATGAGTTTACTGAGCTACATCGGCAGGATGCTCGCCTGCCATTGGATAAGCGTCAAAACGTCGCGATGATGGTGGCGTTACGGCCGTGGGAGCTGACAGCCTTTCGTCAATTGAGAAAGGAACGGTAGTGATGGCCAGAGAGCGGTTACGTATTGGTTTTCGATACTTCCAATGATTTGATATCTGGTTCCGAGCTTTTTTATCATATTGGTATCGAATAACAATACTCCAGGTGGAGTGTTGGTATATATCTCCCAAAACAATTCATAAATATTGGCCTTTTAGCGATATTACTTCCAGATCACACGTTTGTAGCCATACAGGGCTGCAAGTTGGAATTACTGGGAGAAGGTCATGTTTAAATTGATTTTACGATTGATATTACGCTGCTTATACCGTGTTGAGATCACGGGGCTGACGCATCTGAAGGATATGCCTGAGCGCACCTTGATCGTGGCAAACCACACCTCGTTTCTGGATGCGGCCTTGTTGTATGCCTATCTGCCGGTGGATGCCACCTTCGCCATCAATACCCAGGTGGCCAATAGTTGGCTGGGGAAATGGGCGGCGCGGGTTTGCGAGCTGTTTGCGATGGACCCCGCCAATCCACTGTCGATTCGCGCTTTGATTCGTCGTGTCGAACAGGGCGGCTGTGTGGTGATCTTTCCGGAGGGGCGCATCACCGTCACCGGTGCGTTGATGAAGGTCTATAGTGGGCCGGGACTGGTGGCCGACAAGGCGCAGGCTCAGGTGCTGCCGATCCGCATCGATGGTGCTCAGTTCACCCCATTCTCACGTTTGAAGGGGCGCGTGCGTCGTCGTCTCTTTCCAAAGATCACGCTCAATGTGCAGCCGCTGCATCGTTTGAAGATTGATGCAGAGAGCCGCGGCCGCGCACGGCGTGAGCAGGCGGGCAAAGAGCTGGCACAGCTGATGACGCAGCTGATGTTTGAGACGACCCCACAGCACCTCACGCTGGTTGATCGTCTACTGGACGCACGCCGCATCCACGGCGGCGGCCATCTCATCGCCGAAGATATTCAGCGTACACCACTCAGTTACAACGCACTGATCACTCGCTCGCTATTAATCGGGCGTAGCCTGGCGGCGCAGACGCAGGAAGATGAGGCGGTGGGGCTGCTGTTGCCCACTGCACTCGGCACGGTGGTGACCTTCTGGGGGTTGCAGCTGTTTGGGCGTGTGCCCGCGATGCTCAACTACACCGCGGGCGCAAAAGGGATGATCGCCGCGTGTGAAACGGCACAGCTAAAGCGAGTGGTGACCTCGCGCCTCTTTATTGAAAAGGCGGGGCTGGCAGAGACGGTGGCGCAGCTTGCAGAGAAGGTGACGATCGTTTATCTGGAAGAGTTGGCGGCGCAGCTGACGACAGGTGAAAAACTACATGCGTGGCTGCAGAGTCGTATCGATCCGTGGTTAAAATCACTGTCACAGCGTCAGGCAGATCACCGTGCAGTGATACTGTTTACCTCGGGTTCAGAGGGCGTGCCTAAAGGGGTGGTGTTGTCACACCGCAACCTGTTGGCGAATGTCGGGCAGCTGACTTCGACGATCGATTTCAGCGCGCAGGATATTGCGCTCAATGTATTACCGCTGTTCCATTCGTTTGGCTTGACCGGCGGGATGCTGCTACCATTGACTTCGGGCATGCGCGCCTTCTATTATCCTTCGCCGCTGCATTACCGCGTGATCCCGGAGGTGGCGTATGACATCAACGCTACCATCCTGTTTGGTACCAATACCTTTCTGGCCAAGTATGCGCGGGTCGCCCACCCCTATGATTTTTATAGCCTGCGTTACGTATTTGCGGGCGCAGAAAAATTGCAGAGTGAAGTGCGCACGCTGTGGGAAGAGAAGTTCGGGGTGCGCATCTTTGAAGGTTATGGCGCAACCGAGACCAGTCCAGTGATCGCCGCCAACACCCCGCTGGCGCATCGTGCCGGATCGGTGGGGCGTTTGATGCCGGGGATTGAGTCACGACTGGAGGCAGTGCCGGGGATCGAAAATGGTGGTCAACTGTTTGTGCGTGGCCCGAATGTGATGTTGGGTCATCTGCTGCACGATCAGCCTGGGAAACTGGTTGCGCCATCATCATCGATGGGCGACGGCTGGTACGACACCGGCGATATTGTGAACATCGACAGCGAAGGCTTTGTCACCATCAGTGGGCGCGTCAAACGTTTTGCCAAGGTAGCGGGTGAGATGGTGTCGCTGACTTCGGTCGAAGAGATGGCAGGTAAGGTGTGGACGCAGGCGCAGCATGCCGCGCTGGCGATTCCCGATGCCAGCAAGGGTGAGCAAATTGTGTTGCTGACCACAGAGGAAGAAGCCGTACGTGCAACGTTGGTCGCATCCGCAAAAAGCGAAGGGGTGACTGAGCTTGCAGTACCGCGACGCATCATGGTCGTTAAGAGTATTCCGCTGCTAGGTAGTGGCAAGACCGATTATGTAACGGCCGCTGCATTGTTGGCAGCTGCATCATGACACGCGATCTGTATCGGGTGCTGACCACCCAGTTCCTCACCGCCTTTGCGGACAACGCCGTGCTGTTTGCGGTCATCACATTAGTGGTGAAAGAGGCCGGATTGAGCGCGTGGTATGTGCCGGCACTACAGGCCTCTTTTCTGGTCGCCTATGTACTGCTGGCGCCGTGGGTTGGGCGCTATGCCGATCATCGTCCCAAACCGCGGGTACTGTTTTCTGCCAATCTGATCAAGGCCATGGGTGTTGGGATGTTGTTGATTGGCATTGAGCCGATTGCGGCCTATGCGGTGGTGGGTCTGGGCGCCGCGATTTATAGCCCTGCCAAGTACGGCATCCTGCCTGAGTTGGTGGATGAGCAGGCGCTGGTCAAGGCCAACGGCTGGATTGAAGGTTCCACTATTATCGCCATCCTTGGCGGCACCGTCGCGGGTGCGATGCTGGCGAACTACTCGATCATGCTGGCCTTTGGTGTAGTGGTGGGGTTGTACCTGCTGTCGGCCGCCGTGGCATACACCATCACACATAGTTTTATAGCGAAGGTCGAAGGCGATGCTGAGCAGAAGGTCGCAGCAATACCGCAATTTGGACAGCAGATGCGAGACCTGCTGGCGACACCGCGAGCGCGCTTCAGCACCTTGGGAGTGAGTCTATTCTGGGCATCAGCCACGGTCTTGCGAGTACTGTTAGTCGCATGGGCACCCGCGGTGTTACTGATGACCTCAACGACCGACATCGCACAGCTGACAATGTTTGTCGCGCTCGGCATCGCCGTGGGCGCAGTGCTGGTACCGCGCCTGATCCCGATCGCCTATCTGCGGCGCGCCCGCATGGCGGCCTATCTAATGGCATTATTGATCGTACTGATGTCGCTGGTCGGCAGTGTCGAGTGGGCGCGGGTCATGTTGTTTTTGATCGGCGTCAGTGGCGGCCTGTTTGTCGTGCCGATCAATGCCGCGTTACAGGAGATCGGCCATAAAACCATCGGCAGCGGAGGCGCAGTAGCGATACAGAATTTTTTTGAACACCTCGCGATGTTAGTGGCCTCAGGAATATATGCAGTTGTCGCAGGCGCAGGCGTGAACCCTGTCGTGACGATGGTGTGGCTGGGGGTGTTAGTGATGATCGCGACGGTGCTGGTCTCATGGCACTTGCCTAAAGATAGTGGTGTCTTGCAGGATGATGATTGACCCGATAGGTAAGCGCAGCTTGTTTCGATAAAGGATGGGTAACGGCTTATTGTATACCCGCCGGATGAGCCTGAAAAAATGCACCCTTTAATTTTTAGTGGCCAGTAAACGGTAGCCATCTACTTTAGATGGCCTTTCAGTTATAGTCAGTGGGAGGCG
>CALZHD010000150.1 GCA_945787155.1 uncultured Gammaproteobacteria bacterium
TTGAAATAGAGCTCTGGGAAGTTGTTTTTCCCCACATAGTTATCGATACCAAAATTGGCATTGTAACTATTACGACGATATTCATAATAACTCTGGGTCAGCGTCCAGCCACTCAGCACAAAGTCTTTTTCTACCCCCGGCAGGGATTCAGGTGTCAGGTGATCATAGGCGTCGAGATCGGGTAGCAGGATAACATTACGATCAAAATCGCTATGCCACAACCGGATCCAGATCGATTGTTGATCCAGCGGGTAACGGGAGTAATCAAAGGTTTCCCGCAGGGTGGCGCGAAAGTACCAGCCAATCACTTCATGGTCCGCCTCCTGTCTTCGATAGGACTCCTCCATGACCAGCGACTCTGCCTCAGGAAACACGACTCCTTTGGTGAGGTTATCATGGATCTTATTTTTGTATTGCTGCCAGACATAGCCGGTAATCACGACATTGTGAGCACTGTTGAATTCCAGCGACTGTACAAACAGCCCCGTCGGGATATAGGTAGGGACCGAGCTATTTCGACTGAGGCTGCTGGCGGTGTGATCAGCAACAAATTCCTGTAGCGCCGCCTCATTTAAGAGTGGTTCTGTATCTTGATTAATTGCGCTGGGAATCGCATGATAGGCCACATACCAGATCATCCCTATCCCGATAAGAAATGCACAGGAGATAATGAGCGCTGATGTCCAATAGGCGTAGAGCGTGTTTGGACAACAAACCGCCGCCAGTGAGATGATCAGCAGGCAGAGTGCAATGGTCCAGGTTAAAATCAATATTAGCTGGTGTTGGTAGCGCTCACCACCCGTGACATACGGCGCTTTACTATCGCGCACCGTGAGCACCGTCCAGCCAGTGCCAGGGACAGGCTGGACAGTGATAATCGAGGGGGCCTCCTTACCTCGAATAGTATGGTTGATCTCCTTGGTCTCACCATTCATCCCACTAATGATTAATGACGCCATGACAGGGTCATCTTTAAACGCTGGCAGGTCGGCGACGTTTTTACCCGCGCTGACATATTCATCAACGGGATGAGAGATCAATTTTCCCTGCCTGGAAAAGGTGATCGAGTAACCGCTGCGCTCCAGGTTAATATGATCGATAATTGCCTGTATTTTGCTGAGTGCGTAAGTGACAAACACCAGCCCTACAGGCTTTCCATCCTGACCATAAACTGGCGCGACATACTCCACAATATGCGCCTGACTGGCCTGACCGTAATAGGGCTCATTCCAGTTGGGTGGTTGATGCAGAGAATCGACGTACCAGCTGTACTCGTTGGAGGTGTAATCATAATAATCATCAACCGAGACCCACTCGAGTTTGCTCCTCTTTCTGACGATATAGGGAGAATAGAGGCGCAGCTGCTCATTGTACGCATAAGGCTCAAAGGCGACGCCAATACCATACAGGCTTGAGTTATTGCGCATCGCGTGTTCGAAATTCTCTTTTATCTCGGCCTCACTCCATTGCTTATCGGTTATTTCATTAGCAAGATGGGCTGCCAACTTCGGTAGTTCAAGCAGTACGCTTTCCAGTTCAGCTATCACACTGGTTGTTTCATTTTGTGCATTGAGCACGGCACTGGCACGCTGCTGCTTAATAGTTTCGAAATAATCGACAGTACCAATAATCGCGATCACTAGCGCGATAACACCTGCAACAGCCGAAAGCAGCGCATAGGTGATTGGCCTGGCTTCAATCTGTTCCATGATTCCTTATAAACCCTGTATAACGACCGATTACATAACTCCCTACTGCTACGCGCTATCTTTATTGATGAAATAGTCATTGCAACCGAATAAAGCGCAGGTGAATATCGGTTGTTTCTTATCGTTACAATTTATAATATGACCTTACGTTTCATCAAGCAAATAAAAAGGGACTAGATATGCTTTGCCAGCAACCGCCGCGGTTTTTTCTACTCCTGTTCTCACTATGGTTGATGCCGCCTGCGATGGCACAGGAAAAGGAAATTGTGCTGGGCACGACCACGGCCATCAGCGGCCCGGCCAAGTTCCTGGGCAAGGCCATGGTGCGTGGCATGCGGGCTCACATTGCCGAAATAAACAGCGCGGGCGGGGTTCACGGTAAATCGTTACGTCTGGTGGTATTAGACGACAGCTATCACCCGCCGAGTGCAGAAAAAAACATGCTGCGCCTGATCAATGAATACAACGTCCTCAGTGTTGTCGGAAATGTAGGCACACCCACAGCAGTGAAGACTATTCCTCTGGCCATACAATACAAAACGCTACTGTTTGGTACTTTCAGTGGCGCGGGAATTTTGAGGAAATCACCGCCCGATCGTTACGTCATTAATTACCGAGCGAGTTATGAAGAGGAGATGGCGCATACAGTTCGCGCTATTCTCGATCATGGGATCACTGCCGATGAAATCGCATTCTTCACCCAGGAAGATGCCTATGGCGATAGTGGCTACCAGAGTGCCATCAAAGCCCTGACTGAACTTGGCTTTAAACACGGCGACGCACTCAGCCATGGACGCTATACCCGCAACACCCTCAATGTAGAGCAAGGTTTATTGCGCATTCTCGAAGGGCCGGTTAAGCCCCGCGCCATTATCATCGTTGGCACTTACGCACCGGCGGCCAGGTTCATTAAACTGGCGCGGGATGTGTTCCCCAATGTGCGTTTCTTTAATCTTTCCTTTATCGGTTCCGAGGCATTAGCGGTGGCACTTAACGGCATAGATGCTCACGTCTATGTCTCCCAGGTTGTGCCACCGCTGGACTCAACCCTACCTGGGGTCGATGATTATCGTCATGCAATGCAACAGTATCAGCCTGATGCGCCATTGGACGCCGTGTCACTGGAAGGCTACTGGGTATCACGCATCCTGATTGAAGGGATTAGAAAAGCAGGAAAAGCAGTGAATAGAGAAAAGCTGGTGGATGCGCTGGAATCTATTGAGAAACTGGATATTGGCAGTGATGAGACCATTCGCTTTGATGAGCATGAGCACCAGGCAAGCCATCGAGTGTGGTTATCCAGGTTTCAAAAAGACCGTTTTGTCTCTGCCAGCTGGGATGAGCTTTAACTTCGTTTCACGACCTGGAATAGCCGCGATAATTTCTTTTATACAAAAAAAACAGCTCTCCCCACAATCTACTAACTACAATGTTGACCCAGTAACTGTCATCTCGACCAGAGGGACAGGTCTTAATCCACTTCAGACTCGAATAGCAAGGCGGTATAAGATTTATCCCTACACTCAAAATGACAAAACGAGCACTTCCCAGGAAACCAACGTTTCTGACACTAATAAAATAGTAGCCAAATAGACCAAAAATAAGTAAATAGCCCTCTGTATTATTCCACAGCCCAAAGCCAATAATGGAAATAAAAAATCCCAAAAGGTGGCCAGCTGCTAAGTAAATTAGCAGATCCCCTAAAATAGGTTCAATGCGTTTAAGTCGTCGTAGTATATGCCTAGCTATAAATATATGACAAATTGTCATGTTATAATGAGATTCAAACACGCCTCATTCCCAGCACTACCACAGTGCAACCCCACAACCACCGCACCAGACCTACGCAACCACTCCCCTCTTCCACCACTCAGCTACTGATAAAATTAATGCCATTAACAAAACACCCACGTGGCATATGGATTGCTATTACCCCTGCTTAAGCCACCGTTAAATTGAGAGTTAATCTGATGTTTGATAAAACAGTGACCATCGTCCTTGCTGGCAACACCGGCAAAGCCTTGCAGCCGTTGACCGCAGACCGCGCCAAGGCGGCCGTGCCGTTTGGCGGTAAATATCGCGTCATCGATTTTACCCTGACCAACTGTCTGCACTCCGGCGTGCGCCGCATTCTGGTGCTGACACAGTACAAGTCTCACTCATTGCAAAAACATATCCGAGACGGCTGGTCGGTTTTCAACCCCGAGATGGGCGAATACATCACCACCGTGCCGCCGCAGATGCGGACCGGCGAAGGGTGGTATGGGGGCTCTGCCGATGCACTTCATCAGAACCTCTATCTACTGGAGCGTAGCGGCGCAGAGCATGTGATGGTGTTGCCCGGTGATCACATCTACCGCATGGACTATGCACCGATGATGGCGTTTCACCAGCATCACGGCGCCAACCTCACCATCGCCTGTATGGAATCTTACCCGATCATGCTACTCCGTATGGCACCGTTACCATTGAAGAACAACAACGTATTACGACGATCGGTATGGAGAGAAACGGGCTGGCATCGATGGGGATCTACATCTTTTCGACACAAAAACTGCTGCGGCTACTTGAGCACGACCACGACATCGGTCAATCGGGACATGGCTTCGTCAACGACATCATCCCTGCGCTGATCGACGGCGGCAATGTCTACGGCTATACCTTTGGTGGTGAGTCGGGTCGCGTCACCCCCGACCGTTACTGGCGCGATATCAACACCATCGACGCCTACTACCAG
>CALZHD010000151.1 GCA_945787155.1 uncultured Gammaproteobacteria bacterium
ATTTACACCGCAGTGACTAGCGGCACAGTTCAGACCGATGCAGTAGATACAACGGGTACTAACTACGTGTCGATTGTTGATACGGGTGGTCCTGCAGCGCTGGATAGATTGTCAGTAGGTAATACCACAACGCTGGCGGCACCTGCGCAGGTGAATGAGACCTTATCCATCGCGGTTAATAAAACATTCGCCATCGTCTTTGATGCGATTAAAAACTAAGGACTGAATCATGAAAACATTTAAAAAACGCAATCTATGTTATCTGGGTCTTGCTTCAGTGGGCATGTTGTTTGGAACATCGGCTTTTGCCGCGACTAACCAGGCGACAGATCCTGGCGGTGGTGGTGTGAGTCTAACATCCTCCAATACCGTAACCGTCAACGCGGCTGCCATGGCCATCGCCAAGGAAATGCGTGATCTTAGTGGTAATAATCTTGGCGCCACCGCCACTATTCCTTCCGGGACGAAATTCTACTTTGTGCTTTATGTTGATAACACTACATCGATCGATATCTCTGATGTGCGTTTTATCGATAGTGTCGATACCGGTGCCTTTACCGTAGACACCAGCAGTTTCCAAATACTTAATACCGTTGCATCACCGGGTATTGAGATGACCGCCGCAAACGATACGGCATGGGCAGGCACTGCTACCTGGTTGGGACTTACCTGGAATGCCTTAACAGTTGGTGTTGATGCTGACCAGCTGGACTGGAATGTCACCACTGTAGGTGATGTCACCGTCGGTGTTGGAGGTGGCAACGGATCATTCAATATCGTAAAGACTACGCAGGTTGATCCATCGACCGACCCACGTCGTGCTGCTATTCGCTTTCAGGTCACCATGAACTAATGAGTGATGCTGTTTTTTATCCGCGTATGACAGAAAGTTGTATGTATAGAAATAAAAGTCAGAGCACGAAGAAAGACGTGCTGCTGTATGACAAAGGGGTTTCTTATGAAACTATACAAAAAAATAAAAACGCTGTGTTTAGTGATTTTTATAGGCTTAGTCACCACTCACTCAGCCTCATGGGCGGCGACCAATATTGGTCGGGCCAACCTGGGCGCTGATCCCACTCCGGGTGATACGGATTTCATCACCGATTCGGCTACACTGACGATCACCAGTACTACACTAGCAGTAGTGAAAAAGGCATTTCTGGATGATGATACAGGGACTGAAATCGTGGGTGGCAGTTCGGTGGTTAAGGGCACGATCGTGAAGTTTATGATCTATATCGACAACTCCACCACCCCCAATCCTCTGATATACGTCTGGAGGATCAACTCAATGATACTGACTTTACCTATCAGGCTAATTCGCTTAGCTGGAACAACAATGTCACCAATACTGCTACGGCAGTGGCAACGATATTTGCTAACACAGATACCAGTGGTGCAAACACTGGCGTTGCATTGACTGATGCGATAAGTGGTGTTGATGTTGCTTCAGCGGATACCACCGTCTCGCCTGATCTGGTCAGTATGGGTGCACATACCGGTCAGACCAACGGGATAGTCAATATCCCTGCTGGCAAGATTGTTGCGTTCATGTTTCGCGCTCGTATTAACTGATAAACGGCGACGGATAGACATGTTTGATTTGAGATTATTCTTGTGAAGAGACAACAACGAGCCACCATAATACGCCAGTCTTGTACTGGTTTTGTTCGTTTATAGGCATAGACAAAAAACGCTTAGCAACACCCGCTTAGCATCGCTGTCAACGCGTAATACCAGTCGTGCAAAACACGGTCACCGGTACCTTCAATGGCTATTCCCTTGATCTGACCCAGGCGACGATAAGTCTGGATGCGAGCAATAGCCAGGCCGTCACTTCTGTGCTGGCCGAGATCAACCCCGATGTCGCTACCATTTCCGCTACGGTACAGTATGGTGTTGATCTGCTACCGACCATTCTGCCCGGTGATACCGGTGTTAATCGCATTACCCTGAATCTGCCCGCCGGTTTTTCCGGCCCCACCGTAGATGCCGTAACGGTTGGCGGCCCAGCGCTGACCCCTGCATGTCCCACCACGTTGGCGACGCATTACTGCGCGACCATCGTCGGTAATCAGATACAAATTGATCTGGATAACAAGATTAGCATCGACCAAACACGCATCAATATCACCTTCACCACGATGAATGCGGCTACCGCTGGTGTGTACAGCGTGACTGCCAGCGTCGATGACAGCACCACACTTGATGCAGCCCAGCTGGCGACAGCAGGCAATGCCAATGCAAACGCTACTGACAGCAATAATTTAAACATTAACCTGCAGGGCCAGGCGGCTACCCAGGTACTGGCCGAGATCAGCCCCAACTCCGTCACTGCTAATGCGCAAGCCAATTTGTTCCTTTACGATATGCTGGCTACCATCGGTGTTAACGATACGGGTATTGATCAACTGACACTGACAGCCCCCGCAGGTTACAGCAATCTGATTCTTAACTGGTTATCCGTCGCGGCAGTCCCCTGGTCGCAGGTTTGTCCAGCACCGGGCCTTGCTCAATTTTGTGCCAGTTCCAATGGCAGCCAGATCACCATCGATCTGGGCGAAAGGGTCACCATCGATCAGACCCGTATCAGTGCCGAGATTCAGGTGGATGCCCCAGCGACGCCTGGCACAGGCAGCTTTACCAGTCTGGTCGATGATCGCATCACCACCAATGTCGCCGCGATGGGTACCATCAATGGCGATGCCGATGGAGATGCCACCGATGGCAACATCCGTGAGGTGACTGTTATCACCAATGCCGATGCTATGCTCTCCACGGTAGTGGTCGATCCGGATATCGTTATCGCCGACGGGGTTAGCATTAGTAATGTCACGGTGACATTGATCGATGGCAACGGCCAGCCAGTGCCGGGCAAACAGGTAATCCTGACGACCGACCGTGGCGTGCTCGATATTATCACTCAGCCGGTGGGCCTGACCCAGGCCGATGGGGTGGCGCGCGGTGTGATACGTTCAACGACTCGAGGTGTCTCGACGTTGACCGCCACTGACGTCACCGATGGTTATGACCTTATTGCTCAGCCTGTGATCTATTTCACTCAGGGTGAAGTATTACGTCTGGCCAAACGGGCTAACAAACAGGAAGTGGTGGTGGGTGATGTGCTCACATATCTGATTGAGATTAAAAACACTACCGATAAACGGGTCGAGGATATTAATCTGATCGATCGTATTCCGCCCAATTTCAAATATCGTGTTGGCAGTGCACGCCTCAATGACTTGCCGATGAACGATCCTGTTGGTGTGCGTACGCTTCGCTTTGCCGTTGGCAATGTCGATGCGCTGCTAGACAGCAACAACAATGGTCAGGCGGATGTCGGCGAGTCGGGTTATGCGACCCTCAGTTATCAGCTCATCATCGGTTCAGGTGCCAAACCGGGTGATTACGTCAACACCGCGCGCGCCATCGATGTGTGTGATCGTTGTTATATCTCCAATGAAACCGAGGCCGGGGTAGAAGTGGTGCTTGATCCTCTCTTCGATCTCGGCACCATCATCGGTAAAGTGTTCGATGACCTTGATGGTAACGGCAAGCAGTCCGCCGGCGAGGCCGGTATCGGTGGCGCCATGGTGGTGCTGGATAACGGCAGCTATATCCTCACCGATGAATATGGTCGTTATCATTTTCCAGCGGTGGTGCCGGGTCATCGCCTGCTCAAAATCAATCTACGTCATCTGGCCGACAATGCCAACGCCACTACCGATGAAGCCCTGGTGGTGTCCGTGACCCCGGGGCTGTTGGCCAAGGCCAATTTCGGTGTGCGCTATCAGATGGAGACCGAGACCATTGGTCGTCCGGCGGTGAAGGGGTTGACAGTGCAAGGCGAGAGCAGGCAAAAACCGATTCAGGTGCAGGGTAATGTCGAGGCCATGCTGGCGGTGATCAACGGTACCCTGAATGCATTACCCAATGCCGATATTCAACTCGGTGCACAGAACCTGGAAGACATGGTCGAAATCAGGGGTGGTGAGCTGAGCAAGCCCGCGCTCTTCTCGCCACAGGTAGAAGCGAATGAGCAGGTACATTCATGGCGTTTTGTGATCGATGAGGCAGACGGCCAGCAAGTGCGTACCCTGCAGGGTGATGGCCCTGTGCCCGAGCTGTTGGAATGGGATGGCAGGGATGAAGCAGGCTCACTGGTCAACGGTGGCAAGATCTTTCAGTACCAGTTGTTGATCGATTATCTCGACAATAGTCATGCCTCCACGGCGCGACAGTTGTTTGGTGCCAACCGCACAGAAGTGCTCTCGGTCAACATGTCTGGTGGCGCATTCAAGACAGGTTCGTTCGAGCTTTCCGATGCCGCCAAGCAGATCCTCGCCGAGTCAGCCGAGGTGTTGAAACAGTTTCCGCAAGAACAGGTGGTGGTGGAAGGGCACAGTGACGCCAAGGGGCCAGAGGCGCTCAATCTGCAACTCTCTCAGCGGCGGGCTGAAGAGGCCGCTCGCTTCCTGATCGAAGAGCAGGGTGTGCCACGTGAACAACTCATTGTGAACTGGTTCGGTGAAAGCCAGCCGATGGTCGGCAACGATAGCGAGCTGGGTCGTGAGATCAACCGCCGAGTCGAAGTGAAGGGCAACTTCAGTAGTGAGGCCGAAGCTAAACTGTTTGACCAATACCGCGTCGAACCACAGGTGATGATCAATGGTGAAGCCTTGCCGCTGGATGGACGTGGCCGCTTCCAACGCAGTTTCGCTGCAGAAGAGGTAGGACAGTTTGACCTGAGCATGATCAACAGCAGTGGCAGCGAACTGCATACCATCCTCAATGTGCCCACGCTGGAACTGACCTCATTGCAGGGGACGCAACAATTCGCTTATCCAGGTCGAGGTGAAGGCTTTGAAATTTATGCGCCGACCAGCGGTGACGGATGGCAGGAGGGTAATGAGGTGATGTCGTATGAGCTGCGCGGCCGCACCGACTCCGGTAATGTTATCGAGATTGATGGCGAAACGGTAGCGGTGGCGCAGGATGGCAGTTTTAGTCATCTGCTCAGTTTGCATCTGGGTGAAAACAATATTGCCGTCATGGCCACTAATCCGCAGGGCTATAGCCGCATCGCCGATCTGCAGGCAGAACTGAATGACCGTGATGCGGACGGCAAACTGCTGTTGCTGGTGACCCCCATCCCGGATTTGACCGTGAAACTACCACAGGTGGGTGCAGTACGTGCCGTGCCTGAACTGCCGATTTCCGGTGTCACGGATCCTGTCAATATCGTCACGATCAACGGTGAGCGGGTCGAAGTGAATCCGGATGGTCACTTCACCGCTAACCTGGTGTTGTCTAAGGGCAGCAACCGGGTGCGTGTCGAGGTGACCGATCCACAGGGCTTTAGTGGCGCGGTTGAACGTGACATCGAGATCACCGACAGCCGACTCTTCTTCATGGCCTTTGCTGACGGCACCTTCGGTCAGCTCAATGGCTCGGGTTATCTTGAAGGTGCCGGCATGCAGGAGAGCGTCGAATTTTACAACGAAGGCAGGGTGGCCTATTACCTCAAGGGCGTGATCAAAGGTAAATATCTGATCACCTCCTTCTTCGATAGCGGAAACGGTGAGATCGGCAAACTGTTCGATGGCCTGGACGAGCAGGACACCTCAAAACTGTTCACCAATCTCGATCCAGACAAACTCTATCCGGTCTATGGTGATTCGAGCACGCTGGTGCATGACATCAATAGCCAGGGAAAATTCTATCTCGCGCTGGAGAGTGATGAAGTGAATGTGGTGGTGGGTAACTATGCGGCGGATTTCAATGATACCGAACTGGCCAGTTACCAGCGCACACTCTACGGCGTGCGCGCCAGTTATCAATCACTGGCCAAAACGATGGGTGGCCGACACGATACCGAGGTGATCGTCTTCGCTGCCGAGGTGAAACAGGCGCCGATGCATGATGAACTGCGCGCCACCGGCGGTTCACTCTATTACCTCAG
>CALZHD010000152.1 GCA_945787155.1 uncultured Gammaproteobacteria bacterium
GGCTATATACAGGTGCGTATCGGGCCCAACCGCGTTGGACCACGAGGGACATTGCAGCCGATTGCGGATGGCCTGAAACTGATCATGAAAGAGGTCATCATCCCGACCAACGCCAACCGCTTCCTGTTTGTGATAGCGCCGCTATTAGCCCTTGCCCCCGCACTGGCTTGCTGGGCGGTCATCCCGTTCAATGATGGTTGGGTGCTAGCAGATATCGATGCCGGTTTGCTCTATGTACTCGCGCTCAGTTCAATGGGGGTCTATGGTTTGATCATTGCGGGTTGGGCATCGAACTCTAAATATGCCTTCCTCGGTGCGATACGTTCCGCCGCACAGATGGTCTCCTATGAAATAGCCATGGGATTTGCACTGGTAGGGGTGTTGATGGCGGCTGGTAGTATGAACCTGAGTGCGATTGTCGAATCGCAGACCGGTAGCTTTCTGCACTGGTTCTGGCTACCACTATTTCCTCTTTTCCTGGTCTATTTTATTGCGGGACTGGCTGAGACCAACCGTGCACCTTTCGATGTTGCCGAAGGCGAGTCTGAAATTGTGGCCGGCTTCCATGTTGAATACTCGGGTATGGCATTTGCGTTATTCTTCCTCGCAGAATATGCCAACATGATTCTGATTTCGATTTTGACAGCGCTGATGTTTCTGGGTGGTTGGCTGTCGCCATTTCAGGGGATTCCGGGGCTGGAAGCAGTCTTCTCTTTTGTGCCGGGCATTGTATGGTTATTGGCGAAGACATCTTTCCTGTTATTGTTATTCCTGTGGTTTCGCGCAACCTTCCCACGATACCGTTATGATCAGGTGATGCGCCTTGGCTGGAAGGTTTTTATTCCGATCACCATTTTCTGGTTGTTGGTGATTGGTGTGGGTGTGATGGCCGAACTCGGACCCTGGTTTGATTAATAAGGGGTTGATAAGGATAGTAATGCGATGAGTAAAGTCCAACATTATTTAAAAAGCTTTCTGCTGTGGGAGTTGCTCCTGGGGTTAAAACTGACGGGGCGCTACTTCTTTAAAACGAAGGTCACCGTTCAGTACCCGGAAGAAAAGACACCGCAGTCGAACCGTTTTCGTGGCTTGCACGCACTGCGTCGCTACCCGAATGGTGAAGAGCGCTGCATCGCATGTAAGTTGTGCGAAGCGGTCTGTCCGGCGCTGGCGATCACGATTGAGGCAGAACCACGTGATGACGGTTCTCGCCGTACCACACTCTACGACATCGACCTTTTTAAGTGTGTATATTGTGGCTTTTGTGAAGAGGCGTGCCCAGTGGACGCCATCGTTGAGACACGTGTATTTGAATACGCTTTCGAGTCACGTGATCAGAGCATCATGACCAAAGAGATGTTACTGGCGCATGGTGACCTGCACGAAAAGCAGATTGCTGCTGACCGTGCGCAAGATGCTAAATTTCGTTAACAGAATGGCAGAATGATGAGTATAGAGCCGATCTTATTTTATATTTTTTCAACAATCCTGGTGCTTGCATCAGCGGCTGTTGTCACTGTGCGTAATCCAGTCTATGCGGCGCTATGTTTAGTGCTGGCGTTTTTTACCTGTGCCGCGGTATGGTTGTTACTTGAAGCCGAATTCCTGGCGTTGGTATTAGTTTTGGTCTATGTCGGTGCGGTGATGGTGCTGTTCCTGTTTGTCATCATGATGCTCGATATCAACCTGACGCCCTCAAAAGAAGGCTTTATCAAATACCTGCCTGCGGGTGGTTTTGTTGCGTTACTGATCTTGATTGAGATGTCCGTGGTACTGGGCCCTGAGAACTTTGGTATAGACATTACGGGTGAGCCACTCAAGCATGCGGCAGATTACAGCAACACTAAAGACCTGGGTGCTACGCTTTATACCGAATACGCTTATCCATTTGAGATCGCAGGTGCCCTGTTGCTGCTCGCGATTGTCGCCGCCATTGCACTGACCATGCGTCGACGCCCTGATAGTAAATATCAGGATCCCGCCGAGCAGGTGGCAGTACGACGCAACGACCGTGTACGTATGGTGAAGATGGCTGCGGAGAAGAAACAATGATTGAACTCTCTGATTTTCTGATTTTAGGTGCGATCCTGTTCTGCATCAGCCTGGCAGGTATCTTCCTCAATCGGAAGAATGTGATCATTTTATTGATGGCGATTGAGTTGATGCTGCTTGCGGTCAATATGAATTTTGTTGCGTTCTCGCACTATCTGGGAAATGTCGATGGACAAATTTTTGTATTTTTTATTCTGACAGTAGCGGCCGCAGAAGCAGCGATTGGCCTGGCTATTTTGATACTGCTATTTCGCACCAAGCGGACGATTAATGTCGATCGTCTTGATTCGTTAAAGCACTAAATATATTTGGGATAGGGACTGAACGGATGAAAGGCATTTACCTTATAATTGCATTGGCACCGATGATTGGTGCCGTCATTGCGGGCTTCTTCGGTAGCCGCATTGGTCGCACTGCCACACATCTGGTCACCACAGCCAGCGTTGCTGTTTCATTTGTCTGCTCATTGATCGTATTCAAACATATTGTGCTGGATGGCAACGCGTCATTTAATGGTGCGATCTACACCTGGCTGGTCAGTGACGGTATTCAATTCGAAGTCGGTTTTCTGATTGATGAATTGACCACCTTGATGATGATGGTGGTGACATTCGTTTCACTGATGGTTCATATTTACACCATTGGTTATATGAAAGATGATCCGGGTTATCAGCGCTTCTTCTGTTACATCTCACTCTTCACGTTTTCGATGTTGATGCTGGTGATGTCTAACAACTTCCTGCAGCTCTTCTTTGGCTGGGAAGCGGTTGGTCTGGTCTCTTATCTATTGATCGGTTTCTGGCACACACGTGAAAGTGCTATTTATGCCAACCTGAAGGCGTTCCTGGTTAACCGTGTCGGTGATTTTGGATTCCTGCTCGGTATCGCGGCGGTGGTGATGTATTTCAACAGCCTCGATTATGCCGATGTCTTTGCGGCAGCCCCGATGATGTCGGATGTGACGATTTCGATCATCCCGGGTTATGACTGGTCGTTGATGACGGTGATCTGTATTCTGCTGTTTATCGGGGCGATGGGTAAGTCGGCACAGGTACCCCTGCATGTATGGCTACCCGATTCGATGGAAGGCCCGACACCTATTTCTGCGTTGATCCATGCCGCAACGATGGTAACCGCTGGTATCTTTCTGGTGGCAAGAATGTCGCCACTGTATGAGTTATCAGAGGTTGCACTAAGCTTTGTATTGATCATCGGTGCTGTGACGGCACTCTTTATGGGCTTGCTGGGTCTGGTACAGAACGACATCAAGCGCGTCGTCGCCTATTCAACGCTTTCACAGCTCGGTTACATGACCGTTGCGCTGGGCGCATCTGCTTATGCGGCGGGTATCTTTCATCTGATGACACACGCCTTCTTTAAAGCGCTGCTGTTCCTGGCTGCTGGCTCGGTCATCATCGCGATGCATCACGAACAGGATATTCGTAAGATGGGTGGCTTGAAGAAATACATGCCAATCACTTACTGGACGGCGTTGATCGGTTCACTGGCACTGATCGGCTTTCCGGGAACCTCCGGCTTTTTCTCGAAAGATGCGATCATTGAAGCCGTACATGCTTCAACGATTCCAGGTGCAAGCTTCGCCTATGCCGCGGTGCTCATTGGTGTCTTTATCACTGCGCTGTACAGCTTCCGTATGTTTTTTCTGGTGTTCCATGGTAAAGAGCGCATGGATGACCACACCCGTGAGCATCTGCGTGAGTCTCCGTGGGTAGTTACAGGGCCGCTGATACTGCTGGCGATTCCAAGCCTGCTCATCGGTTACATGACGATTGGTGACGTCCTCTTTGGCGGTTACTTTGGTGATTCTATTGTGGTGCACGAGGAACACGACGTGCTTGCTCAGATTGGCGCTAGTTTTAGCAGTGCAGGTGGTTTTATAGCGCACGGATTATTGACACCCGCATTCTGGTTTTCGATAGCTGGTCTGGGTACTGCGTGGTTCATTTATATGCGACGTCCAGATCTGGCTGATTTCTTTAAGCAGCAGTGTCTGCCACTGTTTAAACTACTTGATCGTAACTATGGCTGTGATGATTTCAATGACAAGGTTTTTGCAGCAGGTAGCCGCAAGGTCGGAAATGTACTTTCCGAGACCGGCGATGCCAAGTTGATTGATGGTTATCTCGTGAATGGCAGTGCCAATGTCATCGGTTGGTTTGCAAGTGTTGCACGTTATACCCAAACCGGTTATCTCTATCACTACGCCTTCGCGATGATTCTCGGGCTTGTGGTGTTGTTAACGCTGTTTGTAATAATTTAAGAAATAATAATGGAAATATCGGAGGATATTCAGTTTGCCACTGCTTAGTCTTGTAATCTGGTTACCCATATTGGGTGGACTGGCGGTGCTTGCCGCGAGT
>CALZHD010000153.1 GCA_945787155.1 uncultured Gammaproteobacteria bacterium
GATGACTCTTTCGATCCAGCGAAACAGCGATAGCACGCCAAGGGTGAGCAGCGTGGTGAGAAATGCGGCATAGTAGAGTCCCATGCCGATGACGACGCCAATTGAGGCGGTGATCCAGATCGAAGCCGCAGTGGTGAGGCCCCGTACCGATAGACGTTCTTTGAAGATGACCCCAGCACCGAGAAAGCCGATGCCGGTCATGATTCCCTGTGCCATACGGGTGGGATCAACACGGATGGTTTCGAGCGGCGCGTGTAATACCAGGTCCCATTGGAACACACCGAGAATCATCAGTAGCGCGGCAGAGAGGCACACCAGTGTATGGGTACGGAAGCCTGCCGGGCGGCCGTGGTGTGAACGTTCAAGGCCGATCAATCCCCCGGCGAGGGCGGCTAGTAATAATCTGACGGTGGTAATCAGGTATTCGTTTTCCATCTATAACTCAGTCTTGTCAGGAGATAATGGCAATTCTACTCTTTGCATCGGCAGTTAACCATTTCCAGCTATCCCTTCTTTTCAGAATCGAACAGATTAAGAATTTGCGCTTTTGAATTCATCGCGTCTTTATAACCAAGGGCGATCAGTTCACGGCAGAAGGCCTTTTCAAACAGCAGGTAACTGACCAGTGTCGAGCCGTGATTGCCGTAAACACCCACGCCGCGTAACAGGAAACGCAGTGAACGTGGTAGCAGGTGGGCGTAACGGCCGGCGATCTCATCGATATCACGACTGGGTGAGATGCACAGTACCTCGACAGGGCGCAGCGTAACACCGCCGCGTTCCAGTTTACGCGTTGGGATTAGGCCGATGGTCTTGTTGATACGCTCGACACGTTCCAGATCTGAGTCGAGGCCATCGAGAAAGATACTGTTCATCGCATGACCGAGAATATCTGCCATCGGTGGATATTCGGTCACTTTTTCCCGTTCCGGGGGGGCGGGTTTTGATTCCTGCACACCGACGACCAGCACCCTGTCGGCGCCGAGGTGCAGCGCGGAACTGAGCGGTGCGGTTTGACGCATTGAACCATCACCAAAGAATTCGCGATTGATTCGGGTGGCGGAAAACAGGAGAGGGATCGCCGATGAGGCCATCAGGTGAGAGATGTCCAGCGTGGTGGGTAAACCAATACGGCGTTCACGGGACCATGGTTCGATGGTGTCGGCCCCTTGAAAAAAGGTGACGGATTGTCCTGAGTGGTAGCCAGAGGCGGTGATGCCGAGGGCGTGCAGGTGGCCATCGTCTATCGCCTGTTGAATCTTGCTGTAATCAAAATATTCATTCAGCAGTCCTACTAATGGCTTGCGATCCAGTAGTGAGTGTGGGTTGTATTTGCCCAGTCCACCCAGCATCATCGCAGCCAGCCAGTGGCCGCCGCTCTTGAAGATGCCGCGGGTATCGGTGCGGAACACCTGCTCGGCATGGAAGTTTTTCCATACATGGCTGAGGCGTAGCACGCCTTTGCGGAAGTGATTGGCGTGGATTGCCAGTGCGGTGGCGTTGATCGACCCAGCCGAGGTGCCGGTGATCACAGAGAAGGGGCTGGTGGTTCCATACGCTTTAGGTAATACCCTTGCGACCGCTTTGAGTACGCCAACCTGATAGGCACCGCGTGCGCCGCCTCCCGGAAGCACCAGGCCGACTCTTGATTCAGGGCTGTTTTTTTGTAACCACTTCATCTGTCGGTGTGATCTTTGTTATTGAGTCCGAGTTGTTGGTAATAGCTTATCGGCCAATATTGCGATAATTATTCTATTTTGATCATAACGATATTCTAAAGGTGCTGATAGTTGCAAGATAACACTGCGATGGTCGTGGGGCAAAATCGCATCTTTAGCCTTTTTTTGTAGCCGGAATACCGAGTGAATCCCATATTGCATTGACACGTTGTTTGACTTCATCATCCATGGTGATGGGGGTACCCCATTCACGGCTGGTTTCACCAGGCCACTTGTTGGTGGCGTCGAGTCCCATCTTGGAACCCAGGCCGGAGACCGGTGATGCAAAGTCGAGATAGTCGATGGGTGTGTTGTCGATCAGGGTGGTGTCACGGGTTGGATCCATGCGGGTGGTGATCGCCCAGATAACGTCTTCCCATTCGCGGATATTCACGTCATCGTCGGTGACGATGACAAACTTGGTGTACATGAACTGGCGCAGGAATGACCAGATACCGAGCATCACGCGTTTGGCATGTCCGGGGTATTGTTTCTTGATGCTGATACAGGCCAGCCGATAGGAGCACCCTTCCGGTGGTAGATAGAAATCGACAATCTCTGGAAACTGTTTTTGCAGGATGGGCACAAAGACTTCATTCAACGCCACGCCCAGGACCGCCGGTTCATCGGGCGGACGGCCAGTATAGGTGCTGTGATAGATGGGATCGCTACGGTGAGTGATGCGCTCAATGGTGAAAACTGGAAAGGTATCGACTTCATTATAGTAACCGGTGTGATCACCAAAGGGCCCTTCCGGTGCCTCTTCGCCCGGTTCGAGATACCCTTCCAGTACATATTCGGCACTGGCCGGTACCTGTAGATCACTGCCGATGCAGCGCGCGACTTCGGTTTTTGAACCGCGTAGCAGACCGGCAAAGGCAAATTCCGACAGGGTATCTGGCACCGGGGTGACCGCGGCGAGGATCGTGGCAGGGTCCGCGCCAAGGGCAACAGCCACCGGAAAACGTTCGCCGGGGTGGGCGGCCTGCCAGTCGCGAAAGTCGAGCGCGCCGCCACGATGCGACAGCCAGCGCATGATCACCTTATTTTTAGCAATCACCTGCTGGCGATAGATACCGATGTTTTGACGTTCTTTCTCGGGGCCTTTGGTGACCACCAGCGCCCAGGTAATCAGTGGGCCCGCATCGTCGGGCCAGCAGGTCTGTACCGGGATCTTTGAGAGATCGACGTCATCACCTTCGATCACATACTGCTGGCACGGCGCGTTTTTAACAAATTTAGGCGCCATGTTCATCACCTGTTTATAGATCGGGAACTTTTCCCATGCATCCATCATCCCTTTAGGGGGCTCAGGTTCTTTGAGTGCCGAGAGTAGTTTGCCGACATCGCGTAGCGCATCGACTGAGTTTTGTCCCATCCCCATCGCGACCCGTCTGGGTGTGCCAAAGAGGTTGCCAAGTACCGGTACGTCGTATCCTGTGGGATTTTCGAACAGCAGTGCAGGGCCACCAGCACGTAATGTACGGTCGCAGATTTCGGTCATCTCAAGGTTGGGGTCCACCTCGGCAGTGACGCGAAGCAGTTCGCCATCCTCTTCGAGGCGCGCGATAAAATCACGCAAGTCTTTATATTTCATGGTGGAATAATTACTCAATCATTAAATTCGGCCACCACTGGCGCGTGATCTGAAGGGCGCTCGAGGCCGCGTGGTGAGGTGTCAATATGACACGATAAGGCCTGTTTGCACAGGGGCTCGCTGGCGAGGATCAGGTCGATGCGCAGACCGAGGTTACGACGAAACGCCGCCATGCGGTAGTCCCACCAGCTAAAACTGCCGTCGGCCTGCTCAAACAGGCGAAAGCTATCTTTTAATCCACAGCCGTTGATCTGTTGCAGCGCGGCGCGCTCTTCATCACTACAGAGGATCTTGTCGTGCCACTGTTCCGGGTCATGCACGTCGCGCTCGTCGGGGGCGATGTTGAAGTCGCCGAGTACCACCAGGCGCGGATAGTGCTGCAGTTGTGATTCTATATATAAGCGTACATGGTTGAGCCATTCGAGCTTGTAGTGAAATTTGTCGCTCCCGAGACTTTGACCGTTAGGCACATAGAGATTGATCACCCGCAATCCATTGAAGGTGGCGGCAAGAATACGGCGTTGTGGGTCGTCGAGCCCTGGGATGTCGGTGGTGATCTCATCGGCGGCCGTGTGGCGTGAAATGATCGCGACGCCGTTATAGCTTTTTTGGCCACTGTAGATTACTTTGTAACCGGCGACTTCAAGTGCATCCGCCGGAAAATCTTTATCCTGTACCTTGGTTTCCTGTAATGCGACGATGTCAGGCTGCACCTGGTCGAGCCATTCCAGCAGTTGCGGCATACGTACGCGCAGTGAATTAACATTCCATGTGGCAATTTTTTTAGTCATAGTGTTCGATGGTTGATTGAGTTCATTATTTGTCCCGAAAATTTCCATGGGTAATGAAAAGATTGCGATAGCGAGCGCCATTTTCAGGTTTTAGAAAAGTATCCACCCGCCGATAGGAAAAGTGCATGCCTTTGGCGCAAATTGTATAAAACTAAAAATATAGCAACTATTGTGTTATATAACAAAACTGTAGAACGCTAGCTCAGAAGGGAAGAGAATATGGAGATGCTTACCTGGCATTTTTCTGATCTGCTGGAGTATCTTTTTCATCCCAATCACCGTGTCACTCTATCTTGCATGGGCGACATTTCTGCTGATCGCCATTCCTGTCAATGTTCCGCCGCTGCGCAAAAAATTGATTAGTAATCACATCCTGAGGGCATTTCGCAAAGCGTTGCCATCAATGTCGCAAACCGAACGTGAAGCGTTGGAAGCGGGTTCAGTATGGTGGGATGGTGAGCTGTTCAGCGGGCGCCCCAACTGGCAACGTCTCTTGTCATTCCCTGCGCCACGACTGACCGCTGAGGAACGTGCCTTCCTCGATGGTCCGGTTGACGATCTATGTCACATGGTGAGCGACTGGCAGATCACCGAAGAGTTGCACGATCTGCCGCCAGAGGTGTGGCAATTTATAAAGGATAAAGGCTTCTTTGGCATGATCATTCCGAAGAAGTATGGCGGCCTTGAGTTTTCGGCGCTGGCGCACTCTGCCGTAGTGATGAAAATATCCAGCCGTAGTACCACTGCCGCAGTGACGGTGATGGTGCCCAACTCACTGGGCCCTGCCGAGCTGTTATTGCACTACGGCACCGAGGCGCAGAAAGATCACTATCTACCACGCCTCGCACGTGGTGAAGAGGTGCCCTGTTTTGCATTGACTGGCCCTGATGCCGGTAGTGATGCCAGCAGCATGCCAGATCTCGGCATTGTGGAAAAAGGGATGTTTGAAGGTGAAGAGGTAGTGGGTATTCGCCTCAACTGGGCCAAGCGCTATATCACGTTGGGGCCGGTGGCGACGGTACTGGGGCTCGCTTTCAAGCTCAAAGATCCCGATCAACTGCTAGGCGATAAAGAGGATCTTGGCATCACCCTGGCATTGATCCCAACCGACACCCCGGGGGTCTCGATCGGCACGCGTCATGCGCCGCTCAATATTATGTTTCAGAACGGCCCCAACTGGGGCAAAGATGTCTTTATCCCGATGAGCTGGGTGATTGGCGACAAGAGCGGCATTGGTAACGGCTGGCGCATGTTGATGGAGAGTCTTGCCGCCGGACGTTCGATCTCGTTGCCGGCATTGAGTACCGGTGGGGGCAAGCTGGCGAGTCGTGCGACCGGTGGTTATGCTCGCATTCGTAAACAGTTCAAGACACCGATTGGTAAATTCGAAGGGGTGGAAGAGGCGCTCACTCGTATTGCCGGTAACACCTATATGATGGATGCTGCGCGTACCATCACCGCTAGTGCGGTCGATCTTGGCGAGAAGCCATCAGTGGCATCCGCCATCGTCAAGTACAATCTCACCGAACGCATGCGTTCGGTGATTAATGATGCGATGGATGTACAGGGCGGCACTGGCATCTGCATGGGGCCACGCAACCTGATTGGGCGTGTCTATCAGGCGATCCCCATCAGTATCACCGTCGAAGGGGCAAATATTTTGACCCGCAGCTTGATTACCTTTGGCCAGGGGGCAGTACGCTGTCACCCTTATGTTTTAAAGGAGATGCAGGCAGTTGGTGATAGCGACACAAAACGGGGCGCGGACGATTTTGATCACGCCTTTTTTGGTCATATCGGTTTTACCCTCAGCAATATGGTGCGTGCTTTTTACCTCGGGCTGACGGGCGCACGTTTTGTGCGCGTACCGGGGGATAAGCGTGCCCGGCGCTACTATCGCCAGCTGAGCCGTATGAGCGCGGCATTTGCATTGGTCTCTGATATCTCGATGTTGGTACTGGGGGGCGAGTTGAAACGTAGAGAAAAGCTCTCGGGACGTCTTGCCGATGTGTTGAGTCATCTCTATCTCGGTTCCGCTGTGCTGAAACGTTTTGACGACCAGAACTCACCTGACGAAGACTGGCCACTACTGGAGTGGTCGTGTCAGGAGTCATTGTATCTGATTCAAAAGCGGTTACATGAACTACTGGCTAACTTTCCGGATCGTATGATTGCACGTTGTTTGCGTATCCTGATCTTCCCGCTGGGCAAGCCCTATGCAGGGCCTGATGATCGCCTGGGCCATAAGGTGGCGGGTATCATTCTTGAGCCTTCTGAGGCGCGCGACCGCCTGACCCGTGGTGTCTTTACCACCAGTGATACCAATGAGACCATCGGGCGTATTGAAGATGGGCTGGTCAAGGTGATCCTGGCTGAACCGGTGGAGAAAAAGATTCAGCAGGTACAGCGTAAAGGTGAACTGCAGCAAGGGATGGATGAGGTAGTATTACAGGCGGCCATCCAGCAGGGCGTGATCGATGAAGAAGAGGCGGCGCTGGTACGTAACGCCATTGCTGCAAGAAGCGAAGTAATTAAGGTGGATGATTTTCCTCAAGACTACTGGAAATAGAGGGGACAACAGATGGCGACACGTAAAAAGAAAAAAGCAGGTGGCGCGGTATATGTGGTCGATGGCAGCCGCACCCCGTTTCTAAAGGCAAAGGGTGCCCCCGGTTCCTTTCTCGCATCGGACCTGGCGGTTGCCGCGGCGCGACCACTGCTGGCACGTCAGCCATTTGAAATTTCAGAACTCGATGAGGTGATCCTCGGTTGTGTGATGCCGACGCCCGATGAGGTCAATGTTGCGCGGATCGTCGCGTTGCGGCTTGGCTGTGATAAACATCTACCGGCGTGGACGGTGCAACGCAACTGCGCCTCCGGTCTGCAAGCCATCGATTGTGCTTTCCAGAATATCAAAAGTGGTCGTTCCGATCTGGTACTTGCCGGCGGTGCCGAATCGATGAGTCATGCACCGGTGCTGTTGAATGACAGGATGGTGACATGGCTTGGTGAATGGGCTGGCGCGAAAAAATTTGGGCAGAAGATGAAGGTACTCGGTAAGCTGCGTGGTGGCCACCTTAAACCAATTATTGGTCTATTGCGCGGTCTCAGTGATCCCGTGATTGGCCTGTCGATGGGGCAGACGGCAGAGAACCTCGCCTATCGTTTTGGCATCAGCCGCGAGACCATGGACGCCTTTGCGGTGGACAGCCACAAGCGCCTTGCCGCTGCTCAGGAGGCAGGCTATCTCGATGAAGAAATCGAGGCGGTTTATGACAGCCGAGGTAAGAGTTACCAGCAGGATGATGGTGTGCGCGGCGATAGCTCGGTAGAAAAACTCGCTAAATTACGTCCGGTCTTTGATCGTAAATTTGGCAAGGTGACTGCCGGTAACAGCGCACAGGTGACCGATGGTGCGGCGATGTTGATCCTCGCCAGTGAGCATGCGGTCGAGAAATATGATTTGAAAGTGATGGGTCGCATTGTCGATAGCGAATGGGCGGGGCTTGACCCGGCACAGATGGGGTTGGGGCCGGCGCATGCGATGGCGCCGATCCTGAAACGCCAGAAGATGACGATCGATGACGTCGATTACTGGGAAGTCAACGAGGCCTTCGCAACTCAGGTGCTCGCCTGTGTCGAGGCGTGGCAAGACGAAGATTACTGTAAAGATGAGCTGGGGCTAAAAGCGCCACTTGGCAAGATCGATCGAGCACGCCTTAATGTCGATGGGGGTGGGGTCAGTCTTGGCCATCCAGTGGGTGCCAGTGGCGCACGCATCGTATTGCATCTGTTGAATGTACTGCAACGGAATGATGCACAACACGGCATGGCGAGCCTCTGTATTGGGGGCGGTCAGGGGGGCGCGATGATGGTCACGCGTGAGACACATGCGGATGCTGACAGGGATAGGGGATAGGCGATGACAGAGCATAGACATTGGCGAACTGAACGTGATGCCGACGGCATTGCATGGCTGCATTTCGATATGGCGGAGACCAGCACTAACGTACTCTCGGTCGAGACCATTGCTGAATTCGTGGTTTTATTGCCGGCGCTGATATCAAAGGCTTTACCAGCATGGAGAGTGTTGAGCAGGCGGCGGAGTTTATGCGCGGCATGCATACGGTGCTCAATCGACTGGAGTCATTTTCATTTCCAACGGTCAGTCTGATTAGCGGCTTCTGTCTCGGCGGTGGCCTTGAGTTGGCACTGGCGACGCGTTATCGCATCGCCGATGAAGATCCGAAGACACGACTGGGGCTGCCGGAAGTGCGCCTCGGTATTCATCCCGGTTTTGGTGGCACCGTGCGTGCCACGCGTCTGTTGGGTGCGCCGACTGCAATGGACATGATGTTAACGGGTCGCGCATTGAGTGCCCGTGCGGCACAAAAAGTGGGGCTGATCGATTACGCTGTACCTGAGCGACAACTGTTGCGCGCGGCTAAGATGATCATTGCCGAGGCACCGGCACCTTATCGTGCCGGTCGTGTGGCACGCCTCTCCAATCATTCGTTAGTGCGTCCACTACTGGCGAAGTACCTGAAGCGCACCGTTGCTAAAAAGGCGAACCCGGAACACTATCCGGCCCCTTATGCGATGATCGATCTGTGGAGCAAGTACTTCGAT
>CALZHD010000154.1 GCA_945787155.1 uncultured Gammaproteobacteria bacterium
GCGCGTACCTGCTTGGAAAAAATATCCGCAAACGAATAGTCGTTGGCGATCGAGGTGATGGTTGATGCATCGGTAGTCAGGGCGAAGCCAGGTAGTCCTGGTCGCTCCATTTCGAAGCGGTTTAACAGCTCCGATGAAAAGTGTTGCGCGTCAGCCGCTGAGCCACCGTTGCCGCAGGTGAGTATCTTGCGTTCGTTGAGCAGACAGGCGGTTAAGACCTCGGCTGCGATCACAATCGGTTGCGACAGGGTTTCCATCGATTGCAGTTTCGTTTCGATGCTGTCATTGAAGATGCGTTTTATTCGAGTTGCAAGATCCATAAGTGTGGGGTGTTGTCTCTTGAATTTAAGTTGATTGGCTGGTGGTTAAAACTGGGCCTGAAATGCGTCCTGTATCCATTGGATTGTATGTTGTGGCGCTGTGGTAGTCGTTTGGGCGTGAATGGCAACCACATCGAAACGGGCAGGTTGCCTTGCTGCTTGCCGATTTTCCTGTAAATAGTGTAACGCACTCACGATCAGCTTGTCTTGTTTACGTCGATCAACGCTGGCATCGGCGCCGCCAAAGCGGCGGTTGCGGCGGTAGCGAACTTCAATAAAAACGATACTCTCCTGGTGTTTCATGATCAGGTCGATTTCACCGCGCCGGCAGCGGTAGTTGCGGGTGATGAGCTGCAAGCCCTGTTGTTGCAGATACTGCAGTGCGAGGGTTTCTGCGTGGTGGCCACTGTCGAGAGTACTACCGTTACTGTTCATGTTGCCGTCCGTGGCGCGGGTCATGGTTAAAAATATGGGGTTCGTTACAGGGGGCGTGCGATGCCGTGTTTGAAGCGTGCCCATGGAAGCTGCCGAACGATGTGGTTCGACTCATTCAGGCTCAGGGAGCCGGTTTCACCATTATGTCGTTGATAACGGAATGTCGCCATGTGTTTAATTTGAGGGATGAGGTGGTAAGCATCGACCCCCATGGCATAAAAACGGGTGTACTGACGGTTTTCGTCTGGCCACAGTTTTTGAATGCGAGCATCAAGATCAGTGGTTCCGCGTGTGTTTCTGAGTACCCACGGAATATCACAGAAAGTGATCTCGTCGAGGTCTCGGTTGGCCTCTTTGTCCGCAGTGCCAGAGTAGAGGTGCGAGGTAGCATAGACTGGTAGTTCGCTGGCGTAATGAAATTTGAGCTGTGGTTTGAGTAGCCGTGCCTGACGTGGAAAAGCGAGCATGAATATAAAGTCAGCGTCCTGTCGGCGACGGGGTTCAAAATGGAGTTTGGTGCCAAGCAGGCGTTCTAACGACTGTTTGCGCTGTTCGCTTTCGTCAATATTGAGTAGATTACGCAGCGGGCCTGAAAAATCATTTTTGCTGGAGGCGTAGGTTTGTTGTTCGACAATGGTACCGCTGAGGGATCCCCAGCTCTCATTGAAGGCTTGCAGGATGCGTGCTGCCCACTCACCTTCGGGAACGATGGTGAGTGCCTGATTGTAGCCATCGAGCCATGCCCGCTCTGCCAGTTGACGCGCTTCGTCTTCTGGCGAGAGGCCAAACTGAAACAGATTATCTGCCATCAACGTTGGGTCGTTGCTGTAATTCAGAGATAGTGTGGGAACGGTTATTTCGTCCGCTTGCAGTAAAGCATCGACACTCGTTTTGTTGAGCGGTCCAACGATGAATTGTGCGCCCTCATCAACAGCTTGCCGGTACAGTTCGGCGACCGTGCTTTTTGTGGTGGCAGTATCATAGAGCTGTATGGCAGGCAGCACTTCATTGGTGCTGTTGTTGAAGTGGGCGGCAAGAAAGCCATCACGAATAATGGCGGCTACTTTTGCGAAATTGCCACTCATGGGTAGCAGGAGTGCAATTTTATTGGGGTGGGTGACGCCACCTGATCGTAAAGCATCGATGGAGGCGAGAATGGTTTCCGATACCTGCAAATTGGGATAGTGGTCACGCCAGGTGGCGAGTGATTGCGTTAGGGCGGCGCTATCACTGATACTGGCATCACTACGTTGTATGCGCTTGGCGAGCAGGGCAAGTTCCAGCCAGCCGCTGAGTGGGTCGGGTGGCGGGTCGATGTGCAGCTGTTGTAGCATATCTTCCGATAACATCATCAGCGATTGCCAGATCAGCAGTTGATTCTCTT
This sequence comes from uncultured Gammaproteobacteria bacterium, assembly GCA_945787155.1. GTDB lineage: Bacteria > Pseudomonadota > Gammaproteobacteria > SZUA-140 > SZUA-140 > SZUA-76. The sequence continues at coordinate 2,140 of CALZHD010000154.1, forward strand.
CAATCTCGGAGGGTGTGTCTGGCAGGGCATCAAAAGGCGTGGTGAGGTAGTAGCCTCTTTTGATGTACTCGCGTACCGCTTCGATTAGATTGCCGGCGCGACTATAGGCCTGGGCGCGTAGCTGGTAATACTGGGCGTGCTGCTCCGCGGTAGTGAGTGGCGACGGAGGCTGTTGTAATAACTCAAGGGCGTAGGCTGGGTTTGACTCGGCAAGGGCGGTACGAGCGGCGAGCAAATTGAGGTCTAGCTGTTGCGTTACGCTGAGACCTTCCGTGGGTATCATCTTTAATGCCCGCTGGGCCTGTGTTAAATAATTACCCTCCAGTAGCATTGCGACGGCCTTGATCTGGAAGTCAATACGCGCTTCCTCGGGTGCGATTAGTGCGAGTTGTTTGTAGGCATTGCTAGCGGCCTCGTACTGTCCTTCGCGTTCAGCCTGTTCGGCAAATTCAAGCAGCGCTACGGTATCGCGTTGTGCATTGTCATCAGGGGTGGTGGTACAGCCGCTAATAGCCACGGTGAGTGCGATAGTCAGGAGCAGGATTCGAATGCGGTGTGAAGGTTTGGGCATGATCTGTTGTAGGAGTTTCTGTGTCAGGTCGGTATGGGCTCTGTTAAAGTGAGTCCGGATTATGGGTTGGCAGGATATTTATATCAGTAAACTATCATAATTGCTGGCAGTAATCTGTTGGCAAATAAGCCGCTTGTAGTGAGCTGTTACTATAACTAAGTCGTTGGGGGTTGTCAGTGTCAATTATTAGTGGCGCATTGTACGTGGTGGCGACGCCGATCGGAAATTTGGGCGATATGAGCCAGCGTGCGATCGAAGTATTGAGCGGCGTGGCGTTGATTGCCGCCGAGGATACGCGCCATAGTGGCAAGCTGTTGCAGCATTTTGGCATTAAGACATCCACAATGGCGTTGCATGACCATAATGAGCGCGCGATGAGTGAATCGATTGTGATGCGTTTACTGGGGGGCGAAGCGGTGGCGTTGGTGAGTGATGCCGGTACGCCACTGATCAGTGATCCCGGTTACTATCTGGTGGCACAGGTACGCGCGGCCGGTTGTCGCGTGGTTCCAGTGCCGGGCGCGAGCGCCCTGCTGGCAGCGCTGTCTGCATCAGGTCTGCCGAGTGACCGCTTTGTCTTTGAGGGTTTTTTGCCCGCTAAGACGGGTGCGCGTAATGCCAGGCTGGAACAGTTGCAGGAAGAGCGGCGCACGCTGGTCTTTTATGAGGCCCCACACCGGATTGTGGCATCGATAGCGGCGATGGCGGCGGTCTTTGGTGCTGAACGCCAGGCCGTAATCGCGCGTGAGTTGACCAAGACCTTTGAAACGATTCATGGCGATACGTTGGCGGGCCTATCGGCCTGGCTGGCATCGGACGCTAATCAGCAACGGGGAGAGTTTGTGGTGATGGTGGGAGGTGCTCCGCTGAAAGATCATGGGATCGATGCCGAGGCCGAGCGGGTGTTGCGGTTACTCCTCGCGGAGATGTCGCTCAAACAGGCGGCGGCGTTGGCCGCAAAAATTACCGGCGTGAAAAAGAACCTGTTGTATCAATTTGCACTCGACCTTTCCAGCTAGCTATTTTCTCTGATTAGCGCTTTCGCCTTTGCGCTTTGCCCTTTTCCCCTGTATCTTCCGCCCCGGGAGTCGGCCAGGCAATCGCTGTTCGATCATTTTGGTGATCGGATGGAGGAAAGTCCGGGCTCCATAGGGCAGGGTGCCAGGTAACGCCTGGGCGGCGTGAGCTGACGGCAAGTGCAACAGAAAGATACCGCCTGTAAGCAGGTACGTGTGCCTGTTTATGGGTAAGGGTGAAATGGTGCGGTAAGAGCGCACCGCGGCGCTGGTAACAGCGACGGCATGGTAAACCCCACTCGGAGCAAGACCAAATAGGGGAACATATGGCGCGGCCCGCGTTGTTCCCGGGTAGGTCGCACGAGGTGTGTGGCGACACACATCCCAGATGAATGATTGTCCTCGACAGAACCCGGCTTATTTTAGGGTAAAGGGAAAAGGATGCAAGGAGAGGAGTAATCCCTGTATTCACTATCCCTTTTTCTTCGCCTGCACCTTCTTTTCCCAGTTGAGTGCTGTCTGTGCGATCAGTTCCAGGTCATTGTACTGAGGGTGCCAGTTGAGGGTGTCGCGAATCTTGGCGGCGGCGGCGATCAGTGCGGGTGGATCGCCCGCGCGACGTGGTTCCTCAACGATGTTGAGCGGGCTGCCGTGACACCTGGCGACCGTGTCGAGGACTTCACGCACGCTGAAACCACTGCCATAGCCACAGTTGAGGATGGTGGAGCCCCCGCCGCGCTGTAGATAATCGAGTGCCTTGAGGTGGGCGCTAGCGAGGTCATCGACATGGATATAGTCACGCACACCGGTGCCGTCTTCGGTGGGGTAGTCGGTGCCGAAGATCGCTACCTGGTCGCGTGCGCCGGTGGCGACTTCGCAGGCAACCTTGATTAGATGGGTCGCTTCGGGGGTGGACTGACCAATCTGCCCTTCTACGTTAGCGCCGGCGACATTAAAGTAGCGCAGGATCACATATCGCAGGTCGCTGGCGGTGGCGAGGTCACGCAGCATCCACTCGCTCATCAGCTTGGAAGTGCCGTACGGGTTGATTGGTGACACTGGGGTCTCTTCGGAGACGGGTAGCTCATCTGGGATGCCGTAAACGGCCGCAGTGGAGGAGAAAATGAAATTCGAGACCCCTGTTTTTTGACAACATTCCAGTAAGTTGCGTGTATTGCAGGTGTTGTTACCGTAGTACTTCATCGGGTCGGTGACGGATTCAGGTACCACTATGTTGGCAGCAAAATGCATCACGGCGCCGATGTCGTGATCTTTAAGGATGCGGGTTACAAGGTCGCGATCACCGGTATTGCCAATAATCAGCTCACCGTAAAGTACCGCTTCCTTAAAGCCGGTGGAAAGGTTGTCTAGCACGACAATGCGGTGGCCGTTTTCGCCGAGTTGGCGCACCACGTGGCTACCGATATAACCTGCACCACCTGTTACCAGAATGCCCTGCTGTGCCATAAACTGTGTCCCTATGATGTGAATGGATATCAGGATAATAGCATTATGTGTGGATCAGTTGCGTGCGAAGCAGTGATCGCTCGATGATAGAGGTTTGGCTACGTCGAAAATGCTCAGGTAATGAAGAATTCCGGTTTTTCATAGGTTTGTGTCACTATTTTGTTGACAAGTATTGGCTAGGTCATCAGAATAAGCCGCTTGCATTTTTGGAGGGGTTCCCGAGTGGCCAAAGGGATCAGACTGTAAATCTGACGGTTCA
>CALZHD010000155.1 GCA_945787155.1 uncultured Gammaproteobacteria bacterium
CGGCCCTATGAGAAAGGAAGAAGGCATTCTTTATTGTGACATCGACTGTACGCGTGTCGCTGAATCCAGGCGCGCACTTGATGTCGTTGGTCACTATTCGCGCCCCGATATTTTTACACTTCACGTTAATACTAAACCGCAGTCCCCAGTGGAATTCGACTAGTGAGCCCCCATATCACGAACATAAAAAAACAGGAGAATATCAAGAAGCGTATCCTTGGTATGGCAAATTGCGACTACGGCAGCCGTTAAACTAGGGGAGGTTCACTCGGTTATTCCTCAACGATCGTTGAGGATACTGTTTGCCAGGCGTTCCAAAAACTCGTCTCATACCATAAATACACTGCTCCATTTCTTTTCGAAATAGCCAAAATTCGCGAATCATGTGTGATTGTTGGCGGTCAAGGGTGAATAATTCCATCATGATTTTTTTGGAGGAGCTTTTTTAAGATGGGTGGCTTGTTTGGTTTGGCTTCTTTGGCTTGGCTTGTTTATTTTTGTAAGACCCTGCCGGTTCGCTGAATGCCTGATTTTGTTAAGAGATTAATTCAAGTCGTTTTCGCACACTTTGGCTATCCTTCAGTAAACAGATTTCATCAGACAAGTGCTCGGCAACTCTTAATTGTGTCTGTCGAATAGTCTGTGCAAGATAGGGTATAAAAAATGGTTCCACGGAAAATGCCCGGTAACCCATGCCTGCTAGAACAGGTAGAACACCCGGAAGTTGCGGGTATAAACCACATAACTGAACTTTATTGATATGCTCACCTGCCGCATCAAGCAGTTGGCGCATAAAGCGGAACATTGCGGGGGCATAAGGATCGAGAAAATCGCGCAATTCCGGGGAATCTCTGTCTGCTGCGAACAGGTATTGCATAAGGTCATTACAACCTATCGCGACAAAATCGGCAACATCAAACCATCTGGGCATTTCAAGAGCTGCAACAGGCGTTTCCACCATAGCTCCGATAGGAACAAATTTGTTTAATCGCAGTTCAATTTCATCACGCCAGAACTTAAACTCGTCAATGTTGGTAATGAATGGTATCAGCACGCGTAATTTATAGCGCCGGGAGAGAAGTTCTATTGCTTCAACCTGGGCATGAATAACACTTCGCAGTGGTTCCCTGTTGTACAAACGCACACCCTGCATGCCTAAAGAATCCAGCATACCGGGTACCAATTTCAACGAGGCTGGCTGTTTACTAGGTGCAAAGTCCAACAAGCGGATTGTCACCTCAAGCGGGAATGCTGCTTCGCATAATTCACCTAATGAATTTTCAAAATAATCCACAGTAAGAAGCGATGTATCGGATGGTACTAAAAATTCAGACCGGACTAATCCAATAGAGTATGCGCCATTGGAAACTGCATTTGATGCGCCACTCCTATCCGCAACACTGGCGCAAAGCTCTAGTGTAGCTCCACCGATGCTCTTGATCGGCACACCAGCATCAGGGGGTTTAGGGCGAGCGTAAACTTTGGATACTGATTCGTCTTTTGCCTCTATTAGCAGGCCATTCCCACCATCCAGCTCAATCTCAAGACCATCTGTCAATATGTCTGCCTGGTCCCGAGGCACAATTACAGTGGGAATACCTAAACCCAGCAGCCGAATCATGTCATGGGAAAATGGTGCACCATCAATCACGATTAAACCGGCAGGATAATCAGTGGTAAAGGGTTTTAGTTCCTGCTGGAATACTACTAAAATACAGTCTTGCGAAACCTGCTCGATTCCGTGACGCAAAATACCACGACTATGTCCTGGGACAAATGGTATCGCTTTTATATTCAAAATATCATATTGCACTGTAGCTGTTCATTCGCAAGGTTATCAGTCTATGTGCAAAAATAAATAGCGCTCTCTATCTGCACAAAACCAAAATAAAAAACCTACATATTATAATACCGTTTCTACCGCCACGATCATATTACACTATACAGACACCCATCATAAAGATTGACAACATCACCGTCCAGCGATAGTGTTTTGCCCAGGAGTTGCACCATCATCATTGCGTCAAAGGAGTTGACCGATGCCGAAGCCCCGCTTTGCTCAGGTCTCGCTTGAGGCCACCCCTTATTATCATTGTGTCTCGCGTTGTGTACCCAAAACACTTCGTGGGGCAGGCTCTACGCCGTGCTTTTTTATGCGGTGAAGATTCCGCTACCTCACGCAGTTTTGAACATCGCCGTCAGTGGATTGAAGATCGTCTGAATGAACTGGCGCAGGTCTTTTCGATTGATCTGTGCGGTTATGCGGTAATGTCGAACCACTATCATGTGATATTGCATGTTGATGTTGAACAATCACTTGACTGGTCATTTGATTAAGTGATCGATCGCTGGCATCAATTGTTTTCTGGGACGTTGTTTTCGCAGCGCTATTGTCGCGGTGAAAAATTGGGTCCTGCTGAATCATCGGTACTGAATGACAGCGTTTTGCTTTGGCGGCAGCGCTTGATGGATATCAGCTGGTTCATGCGGGTCGTGAACGAGGGGATAGCCCGTCAGGCGAATGCAGAGGATGAATGTACTGGCCGTTTCTGGAAGGGACGCTTTAAATCCCAGTCGTTATTGGATGAGGCGGCATTGATCGCCGCGATGGCGTATGTGGATCTCAATCCTGTCCGCGCGAAGATGGCCAGGACGCCTGAAGCCTCTGCGCATACTAGTTTCAGGAAGCGAATCCAGCAGGCACTATCGGCGCACGCCCCCAACCATCCACAACAGCAGGTGAAAGGACTGTTACCGTTTATCGGAAATCCAAGAGCAGAGATGCCGAAGAAGGGGCTGCCATTTAAATTGACTGATTATCTTGAACTGGTCGACTGGAGTGGGCGGATTATTCGCGAAGGCAAGCGTGGTGCTATTGATCAATCGATGCCGCCTATTCTGGAGCGGCTTAATATTGAACCCGATCATTGGGGTTATTTGATCAACCACTTCGAGAGCCAGTTTAAGTCGTTTGTCGGCACGGCGTTTAAGCTTAAGCAGGTGTGTCAATCGCTGGGGTATCAACGCACACCTGGTATCAAAAGCTGTGAATATTACTTCCCGTAATTTTAACCAATAAAACTTACTCTGTTGCTCACCTTCAATGATCGTTGAAGGCGAGGCTTGCCTGGCATTCGAAAAACTCGCTTCATACCATAAAATCCACCTCTTCATTTCTGCTCGAAATAGCTGAAATTCATGGATCGTGCGTGATTGATGGCGGTTGAGAGTGAAGAATCCCACCGTAACTTTTTGGGTAGAGCTTTTTTAAGATGGGTGGCTTATTTGTTTGCGCTAGCCTATATGCTTATCGTTTCACCAAGAATGAGAGGTCTCTATGAAACAACATACGCAGCATACCAATGCGCTACGATACCAAATTTGGGCGTACTTGAAAGCAGTATTTAACCAGACAGAGATCGCGAATATGATCGGGAGTCGTTCGACTCAGTGGAGCAGTAAATTCTCAACTACGGCAACCAGTCTTCCCTGAAATGGGTAGCGCCCCCTTTCCCCTCTGTGCTCATAAAAAACGGAGATTATTCTCCGCTGTTAGGTTGGCTCGTGCTATTGACAGGCGCGGTCATATAGATGTAGATGTTAGATTTCCTCAATTTTATAATTCTTTATTTCCTTTGATATCGCAAAATCCAATATAACTTGACCCCACCGATGATATTCATCAGCTTCTTCACTTAACCTAGAAATGTTTCCATGAACTAGTTTTGAGCGTATCTTATACAACTTTTTGAATTTTTCTTTTATTGTTTTACGCCCTTTTGGGTCGGTACCAATAAGATAAGAACACCTATCTGCTAATGTAGCTGTAACTGGCAAGTCACCTACACCCTCGCCGAGTATACATTCCAAACCTATACAATTTTGAATGAAGGACAATGTTTTATTTTCCTCCGTTTTGGAATCGATTGCCCACTCAATTGCAGATTTAATAGGAGATGCATACTCATCTTTTTATGAGCTAACTGTGCTGATTTTTTAAGGAACCTCTGATCAATTACCGCCGCGAGCGACATCCAAGTGATTTTGTAATAATCGATTATACTTTTCTAAAAATTCCTGAGTTCGAGGCAAATG
>CALZHD010000156.1 GCA_945787155.1 uncultured Gammaproteobacteria bacterium
GTTTGCCCACGCCCTAATCGACGTTGCCGGTATAGACGTCGTTCACGGGCACTCCTCGCATCATGTCAAGGGTATCGAGGTTTATAAAGAGCGCCCCATTATTTACGGCTGCGGTGACTTTCTGAATGACTACGAGGGCATCAGTGGCGATGAAGCATACCGCGACGACCTGGGGCTGATGTACTTTCCCACACTGGAGTCAACCAACGGTCGACTATTAAACTTCGAGATGACAGCGACACGGCTCAGGAAGCTGCGGGTCAACCACGCCTCGTGCGCAGAGGCGCAATGGCTGGCCGATGTGCTCAATCGGGAAGGCAAACAGTTTGGCACGCGTGTAACGCTAGATGAAGAGAACCGCCTGGCGTTGCATTGGAACGGGGGTTAGCCAAGACTCCTCTCTTTATCAAAAGAAGAGGCACGGGGAGGGTGAAATATCCGTAGGTTGGCGTTTTTTGCGCGCCTAAAGGAAGTGCCCTTGGGGTATAACCCAATATTTTGCCTGGCCGAAGCCTGCTGCGTTGGGTTACGCCGCAAAAAAAAGTGGTTAACCCAACGAGTTCGAAATGCTATTTTACTGAAGAAAGTCATTCAATCGACTAGAAATATAGCTTCGTGAAAAGCTCAAATCGGCCAATAGCTGAAGCTCGTAGGAATTGGCTATAGGTCTTACTAATAGACAAAGCGGAAATTTACTTGCTAGTTCAAAAAAGTTTATCTCTCTGCACAGACAATTGCAAAACGCAAGAACTGGTCATGATATTTCATCAGCACCATATGCAATTAATCGTGGCCGCCCCTTAATTTCTATAAAGTTGATTCATCTGTGAGCAGGCATATAGCATCTGCTATATCAGCGCCCGCATGATTTGCATTGGGACGTCCACTTTCACACATCACACCATTTAAAAAGCTCTCGCATGGTGCATCCCCGTCACTATTGAGTACAGAAATCTTTCGTGGTTGATCTGAACTCTCTAATTAAAACATATGGTTATACTTAAAATGTATCTTTTGGCCCCAAACCTGCATTACACCAGACAAATATTTATATGTAACAAGTTTTCTAAAACAGTTGTGTCATGTCATTTAAAAATTAGCGAGGAAAAGTATGTCGTATTTAGAGCCTTCAGAATTTGTCAGTAAAATGGTGGACTCTGGTGAGTCAAAGATTTATATGTCTACGAAGGACACCGTCATTCGTGCTTACATGGCTGGGGCCGTACTTGGTTTGGCCGCCATGTTTGCCATCACAGTCATGGTGAAAACGGGTAATCCACTGGTTGGTGCGTTGCTCTTTCCAGTCGGCTTTATCATGTTGTACTTGATGAAGTTTGATCTACTTACAGGGGTATTTACGCTCGTACCATTAGCTTGGCTAGACAAGCGCCCTGGCGTAACGTTTGGTCAGTTGATGCGTAACTGGGGGTTAGTCGCTTTAGGTAACCTCGGTGGTGCGCTGACTGTCGCATTTATCATGTCATTTGTTCTCACCTATGGCTACAATATTGATGGCGGCGCCATCGCAGAAAAGGTTGCCAGTATAGGTGAATCAAGGACTGTGGGTTATCAAGCACACGGACTTGAGGGCTGGTTAACCATCTTCATGCGCGGTATGTTATGTAACTGGATGGTATCAATGGGTGTAGTAGGGGCCATGATATCAACATCGGCGACTGGCAAGATTGTCGCCATGTGGATGCCTGTTATGTTGTTCTTCTACATGGGCTTTGAGCACTCCATTGTAAACATGTTCTTGTTCCCTTTCTCTTTGATTATGGGTGGTGACTTCACTGTGATGGATTACATCATCTGGAACGAACTGCCTACCGCATTGGGTAACCTAGTGGGTGGTCTCGTCTTTGTCGGGCTCCCGCTTTATTACACCCATGTAAGAACCAGCCCTGATCGTTCGATCAGCAAGTAACTTACAAATTAAAAAGCTCGGCCCTGATTTGGACCGAGCTTTTTCTAAGTTATGTCGAATCAATTATCAATTTCCATCGGTCAAGGAACTGATAAAGGTCGCAAGGCGATCAATCAGGACTTCCATGGTGCTTATATCCCGAAAGAGCCTCTGCTCACCTCCAAGGGTGTAGCAATCGCCCTGTCAGATGGAATTAGCAGCAGTGAAGTTAGCCAGCATGCCAGCCAAGTGGCGGTAAAAAGTTTTCTGGAAGACTACTACTGCACACCCGAATCCTGGACGGTAAAGACAGCGCTTCAACGCGTACTTAAAGCAGCCAACTCCTGGCTTTATATCCAAACCCGTAACAGCCCCTATCGTTACTCGATGGACCGTGGCTATGTTTGTACTTTTAGTGCCTTGGTCGTCAAATCCAATACTGCTCACATCTTTCACGTGGGTGACACGCGCGTCTATCGCGTCAGCGGCAAACATCTGGAACAATTAACCGAAGACCACCGGCTTTGGGTATCCAAAGACAAAAGCTATTTAAGGCGTGCCCTGGGCATGTCGGAACAACTCGATTTAGACTATCGTACCGTTTCATTGGAGGTTGGTGATATTTTTATCCTGGCCACCGATGGCATCTATGAATTTGCCGAAGAAGCTTTTATCACTGAGACAATAAACAACAACAGTAAAGACCTGGATCATGCTTCTACGCTAATCATCAAAGAAGCATTGGCACAAGGCAGCGATGACAATCTAAGCATACAGATCATACGTATCGACCAACTGCCACAATACGAAGTTGATGAAATACAGCAACAACTGACTGCATTGCCTTTCCCACCGGAACTGAAACCACGAATGGAGTTTGATGGCTACGAAATCGTGCGTGATTTACAAAAGACAGCGCGTAGTCATATCTATCTCGCCATCGACAAAGCATCCGGTCAACAGGTGGTAATAAAAGTCCCATCCGTTGAATTACGCAATAACAGTGACTACCTGGAGCGATTTTTAATGGAAGAATGGGTAGCCCGTCGAATCAGTAACGCCCATGTACTAAAACCGTTCGCCCAAGATCGAAAACGTAACTTTTTTTATATCGCTACCGAGTTCATAAAAGGCCAAACACTCAAACAATGGATGACGGACAATCCCAACCCCAGCATTGAGACTGTGCGTACCATCGTGGAACAAATTGCTGCGGGTTTACGGGCTTTTCATCGTCAGGAGATGTTTCATCAGGACTTAAGACCTGACAACGTCATGATTGATGAGACCGGTACAGTAAAGATCATTGATTTTGGCTCTGTCCACATTGCTGGAGTAGTAGAAACTAATGATCGTTCGGAACAGCATGCCGTACTTGGCACTGCTCTCTTCACAGCACCTGAATGTTTTCTTGGCCAACCGAGCTCGACGCAAACAGACATGTTCTCTCTGGGGGTGATTTGTTATCAAATGCTAACGGGAAAACATCCTTACGGTACACAGATTGCCAAATGCCGCACCAAGGCCGAGCAGCACCGGTTGAAATACAGAAACATTCTGAATGAAGAAAAGAAAGCTCCGGCCTGGATCAACGAGACTATAAAAAAGGCTGTCCATCTAGATCCAAATAAACGCTACGAGTCGCTTTCTGAGTTTATCTATGACTTACGACACCCCAACATGGCGTTTATGAACAAAACACGACCGCCACTTATGGAGCAAAATCCGCTGGCGTTCTGGCAGACGATCTCGGCCATCTTGGCCGTCATCATCATCGTATTACTGGCAACTCACCCTACAATCAAATAATTAACCCAACCATCTCAACTGAAAGGAGCATACTATGACACGCGATGAAGTTACTCAGCTTATACTCACAAAAAAACGTAGCAAGGGAATCAAGTGGTCTGAATTAGGCGAAGCCATCGGTCAAAGCAAGGAATGGACGACAGCAGCGCTGTTAGGGCAAATGACCCTGGACGAGGAACAGGCAGACAAGATTGGGACATTACTAGAACTCCCTGAAAAAGCGATTGCCATGCTGCAAATCGTACCTTACAAAGGTTCACTCCCTACCGCAGTACCGACAGATCCATTGATCTATCGGTTTTATGAATTGATCAACGTGTACGGCACTACTTTCAAAGAGCTCATCCATGAAGAGTTTGGTTGTCATGAGTGGAAAGTTTTTGCCCTATAAAACCTACTAAGGCAAATACCTGTTAGGAGCGTTAAGAACAGGTTCTTGCGCTCCCCATTTTGTTTTCGTGAAATGCGGTATCAAAAATAGAACTATAAAACGATCATGCTTTAACTGATCCTCAACGTAGGGTAGACCAATCCATTATAGTGGCCACTCCCCTTCGAAAAAAATGACAAGAGATACTTTGCTTATGATTATTGCGTGCGCAATCAGGACTCGTCTGTGATACAAATCGTCGCCATAGCCGCAGGCGGGGCGACAGGGGCCGTAATGCGTTTTTGGCTGTCAGGTTGGGTATTTGACTGGCTTGGCAGGGGTTTCCCTTACGGCACATTGTTTGTGAATGTAACTGGTTCATTGCTGATGGGCATATTGTCTGTGCTTTTGATTGAGCGTCTCAGCCTTGCACCAGAATGGCGTGGCGTGATTTTG
>CALZHD010000157.1 GCA_945787155.1 uncultured Gammaproteobacteria bacterium
ACCGGATTTCCGTCAGAAGCGGACATCAGAATTCTTAAACTGCTCCCAAATATTTATGTAGCCCGGGCTGAGCTTACAGCGAAACCCGGGGTGGCTACTGTTGTAAGTCGATTAAATACTATAAGTAAAGACTTGGCGCTTTTGCCTCTCAAAAGGCGGGGATTACTTCCCCAAAGGGACCTGGATTTCCAGTCCGTCGCGCTTTTTCTCGTAATGACACATTTGACACTTAATCAGAGGCTTCCTGGATTCCCCCTGGATCAATATTCATCAACATCCAAAACACTTAACTTCTATTTTCTTAGTGCATTCAATACGCTAACGCTTTTATAAACTACATTACTTAAAACTGACTAAGATTAGCCTGACAATGACAATACACTGGTGTTGACAGCATCGTATTTGAGGCGTAGAGTCGCGCCCCATCTTAACAACCAACCAACAGGAGGCAGTGAATGTTTTTCAATACAACGGTCATGAGCCTCGTCTCCTTTACCTGCCGGTAAACTCTTCCGCTCGTAGAGATCGGGCTCCTATAAACAAATAGTTTTTAATTTCGCCGACATCTGTGGGCTATGGACGACTACGTCTGTTGTCCAGTTGCGCTCAGATGGCGTCGTAGGAGTTTTCAATGAAACAGCAAAAACAGTGGCTTAATGAAGCCCTAAACCTGTGTGATGAAATCGATCCTGAAGATGGCATCGACCCACGCATCCTTGCTCGTAAGTACGAGAAAGAAAATGAGACACGCCATCACAAGAGCATGCAGTTATGCAAGGAGGCTAAGCGGTTTTTATCGCTCGTCCTGACTGGAGAACTGGCAGACCCACTGCTTCAGCAGTTACAGGTGATTGATGTCGCAACAGATGAAGAAGGACAATTCCTTATCGTTACGCTGAATACAACTAATCCTGATCTTGTACTAGATGAAGCAGAGACAATGAGCCGACTACAACAGATACAGGGCTATTTTCGCTCAGTGATTGCGCAGTCAGTAAAACGAAAACGTGTTCCGACGCTGAAGTTCAGCCTGCACAGAACAACAAAGAGGTAACAGACAATGCCCATTCAAAAAACAATTAGCAAAGGCAAAGTACCGGTAAAAATCTACACCGACGAAGTGGAAGCCAGCGCCATGCAGCAACTCTACAATATTGCACAATTGCCATTTATACACAGCCATATCGCGGCGATGCCCGATGTGCATATGGGTAAAGGGGCCACTGTTGGTTCAGTGATCCCAACCAAAAACGCAATTATTCCGGCCGCTGTTGGCGTCGATATCGGTTGCGGTATGAATGCCATTAGGCTATCGATTAAAGCGAGCGATCTGCCGGATAACTTGCGCGGCTTAAGATTAGCGATAGAGGAAGCGATTCCAGTTGGATTTAACATGCACAAAACCGACAAAGCACGGCAATCGACTATTCGCGCATTGTCGGGTGGGCTTGATCGCATCATCGACAAACATAAAAAGATCTATTCGATGCAGAAGAGACCGTATCAAACCTGGATTCGACAGATTGGTACTCTGGGTGGCGGCAATCACTTTATCGAGTTGTGTCTGGATGAAAACAATGACGTGTGGGTGATGTTGCACTCTGGTAGTCGTGGCATTGGCAACGCGATCGGGCAGTACTTCATCAATCTGGCGAAGAAGGATATGGGACAACATCTGGTCAATCTGCCAGACAAGGACCTCGCCTATTTTACTGAAGGCACCAGGTACTTCGATGATTATGTCAATGCAGTCGAATGGGCTCAGGATTATGCCATGGCAAATCGCCGTGAAATGATGCACCTCATCCTTAAAGCATTGTGTAAAAAGCTGCCGAAGTTTGGCATCACCAAAGAGGCGATCAACTGTCACCATAACTATGTGTCACAGGAGCTGCACTTTGGTGAAAAGGTGTTTGTTACCCGCAAGGGAGCGATCCGCGCAGGCCTTGATGAGCTGGGGATCATTCCCGGCAGCATGGGAGCAAAGTCGTTCATCGTGCGTGGCAAGGGTAACCCACAGTCTTTCTGCTCCTGCTCACACGGCGCGGGCAGAAAGATGAGCCGTACTGCAGCAAAGAAGGCGTTTGGTGAACAGGATCTGGTTCACCAGACTGAAGGGGTCGAGTGTCGTAAGGACAAAGGGGTGATCGATGAGATCCCCTCTGCTTACAAAGACATCGACAAAGTGATGGAACATCAGAGTGATCTGATTGAAGTAGTGCATACACTGAAGCAGGTTGTATGCGTTAAAGGCTAACCAAAGGAGAAGCCATTATGTTTTTTTTATTGAAATTAGACCAGACAACTTTACCGTAATGAATAACAGGTTTAGAAAGCGAGAATATTATGAAACGAGAGATAATAGATGAGGTGATAGCGTGCCTGCCAAATGAGCGTACATTGTTCCACTACTTTAAGGGGCAGTACGCCCTTCAACTGTTGCACTTTGCGACGCACCAACTGAAAAGTGTCGCAGCGATCAAGCGGTCACCCTATCAGCGATTATTAAACCGGGCAGGGGTTAGATCCCTGCTGGCCAGACAGGGCAGTGGTGAAATTGCTCCGGAACTGTTTGCTCACTGCTGGCATCCATCGAGCCAGCCGTTTGTGCTGACGGTAGATCGTTGGGGTGACGATAATCGCTGGGACTATCAGGTCACACGCCCCGGCTGCAACCTGGTATTACAGCTTAACTTCTCGGAGCAACATAACCGGGCCTATCAAAAACTGGTAAAGCCAGAGGATGAGTTTATCTTTAACTACTCCGGTCATCCAGTAATGGAGAAAGGAAAACGAGCGATGTTTCGTAACACCCTGGCCTGGGCGAGGATTGATTTTGACCTTGAACGTGGAGAGGCGTTGATCGAAGAGATCCAGAGTGACTGGGTCCGTGGTGTTAACGCGTGTCTACAGGCGATCAAAAAAGGCAGGCAACCATGGCACCTGGATTATTGCAACTGCAAGCCAGAACGGTTCGAACTCTATATGGAGAATGTATTTGCACCGTTTATCACGCTGTGGTCTGAGGCGATGTTAAGCGCAGCAATCCAGTTTATCCGTGTCGAACTGGGTATTGGTAATATCTACTACCACACCTTTGATACGGGGCAGAAACTGAAACAGGTCTATGGAGGTACGCCACCCCGCTCACTCTATTCAGATCTGCCAAGGAAGTTCTGTTTTCAACTAACCGATAAAGACCCGGGCTTCATCAAACAAGACCGTACTTTCATCCGCAAACGCCGCAAGGTGAAGCAGGTTGAGTGGTACAGACTGGCCATATGAGGAGAACTGTTATGCCAACAAGAAATACCAATATTAGGAACCATGTGGCTCGCTCACCACTGCTTCGCAAAGGAGGGGCACATACTAAATCGAAAACCGGGCAGCGTGTCCGAGAACGGCTTTCAACCAGTTCTGCCATTGAGGATTGGCGGGAGGAACTGGAAGAAGAAAAACAGAATCAGGAGATAAAAGACGGGGAGCAGATGCTCCCCGTTGATTTTATGTTATTGAAACATCTGAACAATTATTCCACTGGACTCAACTATATTTCTATTCCACGTGGTTGCTCCCTATCCTAGCAAGTCATTAGAGGAATGTTATTCTTGTATCTTAACTCTATAAGCAAAGACTTGACCCTTTTACCTTTTTGATCAAGCTTGCGGTGATAACCCCAGTCATGGCTAATAACCAAACAATGGTTGCCCCCGATGGCCAATCCATGAGAGCAGAAAGAGATAGGCCAATCGCATATCCCACCGCACCGGTAATAAACCCGTATAACATTCCATTGGATGCTGAGTGGCGTACTGCGAGTGCAGGAATAATCAGGCTGGCGAAAACAAGATAAACACCTACTACTTGCACCGAGCTGGTGACAGCCACAGCAAACAATCCATAAAAAATTAGAGGGTGACGTTTGTTGCCTAACCCAAACCATGCAGCCAAAACCAACATCGTCACAACGGCAAGCGGAATCAACTGTTCGTAACTCACCCACAGTATTTGTCCGGCCAGTAGTTCTTTCAGCTCTTCGCCGCCATGAGGGTTTGTGCTCAGCGCTAAA
>CALZHD010000158.1 GCA_945787155.1 uncultured Gammaproteobacteria bacterium
AGTTCCCTGGTGGTCCGAGACCCTGATCTCGACACAGGAAAACCTGACACATTCTATTTATACAATCAAAAAAGAGACGCGATCCTGGAATACAAAACCGGCTTCGTCGAACCCAAACTGCGCGAGCTCGACGGCAGTGAACAGGATCAGATCCCAACGCTTGAGAAAGCCTTCAAAGCATCACGCTCGCAGTTTCAATCACGCGCCAGCGACCCGCTAAAAACTGAAACACCTGCCACACCCCAGGAGACCAAAAGCAACAAAGCCAATAATGTGCTTGAAGATCTCAAGGTCGAAGATGTTCCGGAAGACGATGGCTTTGTACTGGATGAGGTAGAGGATGAAGCTTAGGGCTTGCCTCTGCTCTTTTTGTTACACCACACTGAATTTTTATCACTTCGTCAGATAGCTTTTCTGGATCCCGGCCTGCGCCGGGATGACGGGTAGCCGATTATGTGATTACTTATAACTTGAAGGCCTCATCAAGAAAGGTGGATTTATTTCTTAACCACAAATAACAAATAGAGTGTCATCCCGGCGCAGGCCGGGATCCAGCAAACCACAGACCTACCGGCACCCACCGAACCAACTAAACCAACCCCTCATACAAATCGCACCACTCAGGATTCCCCTCTTCAATCAGCCGCAACTTCCAGGCACGCCTCCACTCTTTTATCGCCTTCTCCCTACTAATTGCAGATGCCATATTCTCATGCAACTCATACCACACCAACTGATGCACAGCATACTTGCGCGTGAAACCAGCTACTTCATTGTTTTTATGCTGCCACACCCGCTTAATCAAATCGGAGGTCACGCCAGTGTATAGCGTTCCGTTACGCTTACTCGCAAGAATATAAACACAGGGCTGCCGATCCATCATAGCCTCCTTGCTATTTTTGAGATCGAAAAACTAAAAGACTACCACCTCCCCCTCTAATACGTCATTCCGGCGGAGGCCGGAATCCAGAAAACCATCCGAGCAATATGGCCTCATGGCGACCGAAGGAGTAACGCCATAAAGTCTTAATCAGGGTTGTTTTTATAATCAGTCACAGCTTTCTCACTCAACAAAAGGCCTCCCTGTGCACTGGAAAGCACAACCAACGACACCGTTTTCATCAACTCAAAATAGGAATTCAACTTATCATCCACATTCTCAAATAACCTGGCGAAACGCTTACCGACAGAAGCATGTATTTCATCTATAACTTCGGACTGACTATCCAGAGCGCTCATCATTAACAACTCTGCATGTCTACGCCCTTGCTCTATTTGTCCATTAATCTCAACAGGCATCTGAAATAGATACTCCGACCAAAACAAGCCCAGTAAAAGCTCGTGGCATTCTGCAATACTATTTAACTGGTCGGAATCATGCCTCATACCTTTTAGTACACGATATGAATTCTTCAGACGAATTAACTGACGAGGATTAATAAATTCAAACTCCAGCGCCAATGCGCGAAACTCATCACGCTCCTCAGCTGTATCACGCATCAGCGCATACATATTTTCAATAAACTCATTGCCACCATCTGTATTTTTGGTCGCCACTTTCGTGCTCAAGCTTTTCCATTCTGTCAGTGTAGTCGACCCATCATCATGCTTCTCTATTTCAACCCTATCAAACAACCCTTTCTTGTTTTCAAGATCAGTCCCTGTCAACTCATCAACAATCTCCACCCCATCATCGACAGTTGTTTTTATTATTTGCATAGCACTCTTAAATAACTCATCATTTATAAACCGCCCCATATCATCCCGCCCTGGTACAGGAAGATTGATAGGCAGCTGGATAATCTTACCAAGATAGTCTCGCGCGATTGCGGCACTGGGCCTGCTATTGTCACTCAGTCTTTCATAGTGGTCAGCCACGGCGCGGAAGGCGACACGATCATCAATGGCTATCAACACCACCACATTATCGAGATTCATAACCAGGCGCACGGCATCCAGTGTTTCAGTGATACATTCAGGACTGCAACGATCAAGGTCATCCACCACAACTAGCAGGCGGCTATTGTGCACCTGACCAAGCCGGTATTTACACATTGATGAAATCTGCTCTTTTATCACCGGTACCAGTCCGAGGTGCTCGCCATAGCTGGGCAGCTTTAAATAGGTTTGCAATTGATTCGCCAATGGGTGCTCTAAAATATTCCGCGCGGTTTTCCACACATGAAACAGTACAAAAGAAATCATTGCCGCAGCACCAACACCAACAAACGAACCCGTTACCGCATTATCTTTGGTAAAGAGACCGTCACCACCCAACAATAAACCTAACGATGAGAGCACCACCATACTCATACCAAAAAGACTCCAGCCAAATGCCCAGCGATGCTGTTGCCATGCGTTGTGAAATGCAAAAAAAAGCTTTCGCAACCAGTTCACATCTTTCAGCAGACCATTCACCACTTCTTGTGCCAGCCCCGCACGAATGTTGTCGGTTTGCTCGTATTCCCAGGCGTTGAATTCAGCGTGCAGGTATTTGCACACATCATCACTGCCGCCTTTAAATAGTCGTGGCTCTTCCAGCTTTGTGAGCCTGGACTTAAGCTGTGCAATGACGGATGACTTACCTGCACCCCAGTCACCCAGAAGGGCAATGGTCATTGGTAGATCTTGCTCTGGTGAAGCGAGCATATTGGCCAACGTATTAACTAGAGAGACACGACCTAACTTATCGACATTTGAGGGTTTATCGGATTGAGTTATGGCTGTGCCACTTCCTTGAAAGCCGGCTTCAACCATTTTTTCCGTATTGGCAACATCAGACTTTTTCTTCACACTACCACTACCCGATATTGTTGCTCGGCTTGCTGTGAGACTACCCTGGGGTTCCGACTTCTTTTCCTTCTGATAGCCCTCATACCACGCATTAAAACGATTTATACTCGCCACAAGCTCCCACATCCCACCCTTCAGCAGCTCCTTATAGGACTTTGAAAAACCAACATAGCCATACTCAACTAACATCTGATGCCACAGCTCAATAATTTTCGGCCATTCATTAGGCATTGCTTCATTCTCGGCAATCTGCCAAAGAGGCGAAAAAGAAATGTCATCCGAAAGCACCGAGTCATTATTTTTGTTACTACTTTCCCACTGTAACAGCTGGTAAAGATCCCATTTCATAGCAACCTCAACAGCAGACTGCTTAAAATGCTCATTAAGTGATGAAATTGAAGTAACGACTCTAATTGATTGCTCGGTATGACAAACAGCAGCACTAATCACTTTTATGGTCAATCTAGCAATGCTAGTAGTAGAATAATTATTTTTTTGGACAATGGAAGACCTAACAACTGAAGCCAACGCCGATTCAATTTCACCTGATACTTTAGGGTCACCTATAATTAAATCAGATAAAATTTTTGAGCTATCACCATAAAACGGTAATATCAACCAATCTAACGATGCTAAAATAGTTGATAAATTCCTATTTATATCCTTCTCAGGCCAGACTTGAATTCCCTCTCTTTTACCCCCCAGCAAAGGTAATACCCGCATGGCGGTCCGCCACGCAAACACTGCGCGAGAGGCTTGACTAAGTTTACGTAAATTCTCTTCACTCAGCTCAGGTAGTTGATACGCTTTATCAATAAACATCGATACTCATCCATATAAATATTCAGGAATACTAACCCGCCCACCCGACAAATCAAAATAGTAAGATTAAATTGCTCGCATGATAGTCTTCAGGTACTAAATAGAGGGCGCAGTTACGTTTGAGTTTTCTGGATTCCGGCATTCGCCGGAATGACGGGATGTGGTTTATCACTGGGAAAGCGGATTGTTTGCTGTCTTTTCCCCCTGCCCGCGATTGATGGTTCATGTTGCCTGACAGAGCAGTTGTCACGTTTGGGTTTTCTGGATCCCGGCCTGTACCACAGGCACTTCCTCCGGTCGCGCCGGGATGACGAGCATATTTTTTCTGAATTTATTTGTTTGCCGTCATTCCGGCGAAGGCCGGAATCCAGTAATATATCTACGCGAGTGGTGACAGGCCATAACACCACTGCATTTCCCCCGAAGTGACGATATTTTAAG
>CALZHD010000159.1 GCA_945787155.1 uncultured Gammaproteobacteria bacterium
ACTACGCCCGTAGGCTTACATTGACCATCACGTTCGGGAAGCACTTGAAATCACACCCTTGTTTATTAATTTTTATTTTTTATTGAATCAAAGAGTGGACATACATGCTAACCGATCATGTCATCTATCACACTATTCTGTTACTACACATTCATCCGCTTATTGTTGTATCGTATGATTTAATGAGTAATATTCTTAATATCTATTAAAAGTAGAGGATATCTACCAGCAAAGCAAGCACTGTGATCTTTTTTTTACATTAGCGTATTCTAATGTAGATTAGATAACACTTTGTTAAAAAGGGGGAATTGGGAGTTTTATAAGCATATCCCTACATGTAATTAATCATTCAGCATGCATGGAAATATCTAAACGCGTTTTGAATAGACACTAAAATACTGTGATTAACCATGAAAGAGATCATTACTGCTTTATTGGCTTTCTGCCTGCTGCTACTTTTTATATTAATCACTCCAGGTGCACCACTGCCCATTTCAACGGCACTTAAAAAACAAAATGAAATAACGTCATATGGAAAAAAGGAAATTCCCCAACAATCTCCTGAATTCCATGATCAAACACTAGATGCCAATATCACCTTTTCGCACCACCAGGGAGATTCCTCGCTAACAGGACTCGATGAGGTGCTCGGTGCGGGCGCCTGTGCACTGGATTATGATGCCGACGGGCTGATTGATCTGTTTCTGGTAAACGGCAGTGGACAAAAGCAACACTGGTGGCAAGATAGAACCGGACACGCACTTTATAAAAATCTTGGCAATAATCAATTTGAAGACGTTACCGCTCGTAGTGGGCTGACAATGCAGTCGTGGGGCATGGGATGCGTCAGCGGAGACCTCGACGGCAATGGCTACCCGGATCTTTTGATCACCAACCTCGGAGAAAACAGTTTACTCAGGAACAACGGTGACGGTAGCTTTACCGATGTAACACAGCAGAGCGGGATGAGTGGTAATGACTGGTCAACCTCCGCCGCCATTGCCGACTATGATAATGATGGATTGCTGGATATCTATATAGCCAATTACGTTAATTTCCACAAAGGTAATAAAACCTATGAACCTGGAAGCCAATTCCTGCAAGATATCCCGATGACTTTCAACGCCGCACTCTATGATGCCCAGGCCAATAAACTTTATCGAAATCTGGGTAATTTCAAGTTTCAAGATACTAGCGATGACAGCGGCAGCGCCAATCCTGATGGCCGCTCCCTGGGGGTTATGTGGGGAGACCTCAATAATGATCGCTACCCTGATATATATATCAGTAATGATAGTGGTGGCGGTACCAATACTCTGTTGATCAACCAGGGAAATGGGAAATTCATGAAAGGCGACACTCAGACGAACTTGAGCACCGCACAAGGGCATCAAGGCATCGCCAGCGGCGACATCGACAATGATGGGGATATCGACCTGACGGTCAGTGGTAACAACAGGCAACCTCGCCTGCTGCTTATCAATAAACAAGCAGATGATGACAGCAGTGATAACGTGCAATTTCAGGATATGAGCAACACGCTTGGATTAAGCAAAAAAGATTTTGCCGGTTACTCTGGCTGGAGTTCAGGCCTGTATGATTTTAATAATGATGGCTGGCTGGATCTGTTAACTGTTAATGGACTGATTACACCGGACCCCGACGCACACAAGATACCACAGGGCCAAAACAAGCAATTATGGCTGAATCGGGGGGATGGTTCTTTTTCTGATGCCACCCTGCATTCAGGGATAGCACTCATGGACACCCATTCAGCACGCGGCAGCGCATTTGCTGACTTTGATAACGATGGTGATATCGATGTCTATATCGCCCATAATAATGATCTGGGGCAGCTACTCATCAACCACCTGCCCCCTTCACAGAACTGGGTAGGCATACAACTTATCGGAACAGGCGCTAACCGCGATGCCATTGGCAGCAAGGTGTGGCTTAACAGCGAAACGAGCCACCAATCTAGACAAGTTACCCGAGGCGGTGGCTTTCAATCGTCCAACGATCCCAGGCTTCACTTTGGTCTAGGCTCGATAAAAGGCCCGGTATCACTCACCGTACAGTGGCCAGATGGTGAGCGATCAACCTATAATGATATTCCACTCAACCGATACCTCGTTATTAACCAATCCCAGCCGGACATAAAGTCACTGGCGCCACCACAAATTCTGGCAAAAACAGAAACAGAAACAGAAACAGGATTGCGCCTCAAAATCGGCGTTGACCAACCGATGAATCGTGCCCGCTATCTTGGCTGGTTATTAACCACGCAAGATGCAAGCAACAGTATGGATGAACTGGAGGCTGCACTAAACGATAACAGCCGCGAGGTACGCCTTGCAGCCATTGCATTGCTTGCTCAATATAAAACGACGGATGGCCTGCGCCTGCTGATTAAATCACTCAGCCACGTCAACAGCGATGAACGTATCGCCGCGATCAAGGCGATTCGTGACTACGAACAAGAAGAGTCGATGAGGTGGTTGCTGCGAATGTTTAACGACCCCTCCCCAGATGTTCGTGTCGCGATAGCTGAATGTTTCGCCTTTTTCTTCCGTGAAGAAGAGGCGGTAGTACATCGAAAGCGGCTTGCGATCCCTTATTTAATCCGCTTACTTGATGATAAGCATGCCAGTGTCAGAATCGCCGCCATTCGTGCACTCGGTGATGCTGAGCGCTATCGCGCCGTGGCACCATTGATCGCCCAATTAAGTGATCCCGACAACGGCGTAAAAGTAGCAGTTACGCGCGCACTTGGGATGATTCGTGAACAAGCCGCAATCGCTCCATTGCTCACCTTATTGCAAGACCCGTCTCTATCAGAAAATGTAATGGCACAACTGTTAATCGCCCTGAAACGACTCAACCATAGTGAAACGCCTCGCCTCATCGAACAGTTTTTATACGCTAACAGTAATTCAGCGCTTCAGGGGCTCTCAGTAATAAATTCCATCCTTACCAACAACAGAGATGACGACAGCGTTGTGTTTGACCGCAAGATGCTACTGGGTATGGTCGAGCGCTGGTTCTTTAATCCCGCCATACATAGCGCCTTAACTGAACAGGCCAACTATGGTGAAGTTGACAGTCTGGTTTCTGAAATATTAATAAATAGCGGGATTTCAGCATCAACCCGACTCACTGAACACCTGCTTAGTGCTTCATCTGAAGCGATACGTGCAAAAATATACCAGGCACTCATCAAGCAAGATGCCATAAACAGGAGAAAATATACCATCGCAGGTCTTAGCGACCCTTCCCCTGTGGTACGTAAAATAACGCTTGAGATAGCAATGACCCATCACCTGGGCCTACCCATGGAGTTGCTAATCGATGCCCTGACGGACAAAGAGACAATGCTTGCTGCTATTGGCGCGCTTTCTCGCATACCTGACGATATTGTCATCACGAGACTCAATGCAATAAGTATAAATGACACCATGCCACTTGACGCTCGGGTTGCATCACTCACCGCACTGGCCAATATGAGTGCCGACCTTCCTGCACTACCCACCGAACTATACAATCATGACGATGCACGTATCAGAGCAGCGGCGTTACATTATTGGCATCAACATGAGTCATCATCGATTCGGAATGAAAAACTTCCAGCGTTGATTGATCACGCCCTTCATGACGATAGTGCTGAGGTGAAAAACAGCGCCATCAACGTCCTACTGGATAGTCGTGAGCCGTGGGCACGACAAACAATAACTGCGCTGCTATCTCGAACAGACCTCAACCCAACCATTCATACCCATATCATTAACTCGCTGATGAACGCTAAAATTGCCTACGCATCAACAATCCTGATTAAGGTTACTGAAACCCATGATGCCCCGATGAGAAAAGCGGCCCTCAAACAACTGGTTTCAGTCGATACCCCACTGGTCGAGAAACTTATGTGGCGCCTGTTAAAAGACTCCGCAGAAGAAACCACCATTCGGCTGCTAGCCGCCGAAGCACTTTTATCGAAAAACAGTCAACAAGTAATCGATGTTTTGCGTGGCAGCTCAATGACT
Source organism: uncultured Gammaproteobacteria bacterium (assembly GCA_945787155.1). Taxonomy (GTDB): domain Bacteria; phylum Pseudomonadota; class Gammaproteobacteria; order SZUA-140; family SZUA-140; genus SZUA-76. Next base: position 4,038 of record CALZHD010000159.1, read on the forward strand.
CCAAAGACATAGGTAATCAGAATGCCAAAAACAGAAAGCCTGATTTCACTGGAGCGAAAACGTCTCACGCAACTACTCAGCGCTTCCTTACTTGCTGCGACCAGTGGCTTTATCACCTATGTGATACAGGAGAACCACGTCTGGATTCAGTGGAGCTACCTGCTTCATGTGTTTGCAGGTGTGCTGATGACAATTCCATTGGGCTATTACATCGGACGGCATTATAAAAGAACCCAGGGGCTTCGACGCCCGCTCATGACGCTCACCGGCGCACTTAGTGTGGTTGCCATTCTTTATGTCATTGCTGGTGGTATTCAGATCAGCCTGCTTGGCCAGATAGAAGCACAACGCTGGATTTACGACACTCACGTGATCATTGCCGCACTTGCATTAATCCTGGTGCTAATCCATCTCGCCTCACATCGTCTGTTTCTACCTGAGAAACGAAAAAAGAATGGCGATGCATACTTCCCAACGATCACATCGACAACGATAAAAAAATCACTGTTCGGTGTT
>CALZHD010000160.1 GCA_945787155.1 uncultured Gammaproteobacteria bacterium
CGTATTGGGTGATATCAATATTAAGTCATCTACCCTTAATACAGAGGGCACTGTATCCGGTAATACTTTTATTCGTGGCGGAGAATTTTATATGACCACCGGCGACACGTTAGACGGTCTAACTTTTGCTTTTTCGGACGGTGATGGAGCGCCAATAACACTGACGGATGCAAGCGTCGAAGTGTCAGAGGGGGGAACGCTGTCATTAGTTGGTGGGGATATTGCGTTGACACGTTCGACATTAACGGCACCTAGTGGACAAATCAACCTGGCAAGCGTTGCTTCGTCGGGAGACGTCATTCTAGATGTTTCCGCTGACCCTGGTATCGATATTAATAGTGTTAGCGACTTCGGAAAAATTACTATGAAATCTTCTGTACTTGATGCCGACGGGCAAGGAGGTGGGAATATTTACATCCGTGGCGGAACGTTTAATATGACGATGGTGTCGACTATCACTGCCGACAATCTAGGGAACATGAATGGTGGTGAAATTCAGATTGAGGTGGACAATTTATCTCTTTCATCCGAGAGCAATGTACTTTTTGAGACCGATATTGGTACACGTACCAAAGGCCTAGGCAGTGCGGGATCGATCACAATCACAGCCCATGACACTATTGCTTTAGGTCGGGGTTCTAGCATTAGTACCGGATCATCCGGAACTGGTGATGATGGAGTTATCGCTATTAACACCGATAATTTGATTCTCACTGGCGGTGGGGCAACTGTGAGTGGTGGCGACTCTCTTCTTATGATCAACGCGCAGCAAGAGATCGTCGTAGATGGTAGTGATAGTGGATCGAACTTTATCGGCAGTAGCGGTAATCTATCACTTACGGCTCCTATACTGAATTTATCCGGAGGAAAAATTTTATTTAGTAAATCCTCTAGTATTGAGCCAATAATCGCGATCAATGTAGACAAGTTAATTATTTCAGATGGTGGGGCAATCAATTTCGTGTACCCGGTATCAGTGGCTGGAGGATCTGTCACTATCAATGCCAGGGAGTCTATAGCTTTAGTTAGTAACAGAATTAACGGTGATGATTCTGTCATCTTTGTTAATACCTTTGGAGAAGATGATGCTGGAGAAATAAACCTTATAACTCCTAACTTACATCTGGATGGAGGAGGAATATTTGCTGCTACAGGTAGTAGTGGTAATGCTGGCAAGATCCTAATTGAGGTTGATGCTCTTAAGGTAATAAACGGGGGTATTATTGGCGCCTTTACAGCTGATCAAGGTAACGGTGGGTCGATCATAATAAAGGCTCAGAATGATGTCACGGTGGCAGGAGGCACATCGCCTGATGGAAGCCCAGCCATTAGCATGTTATTTTCTGACACTCAAGGGAGTGGAAGCGCTGGAAGTATAGATGTGTCAGCGACAAACTTGCACGTTCTAGAGCGAGGAAGCATCCGAGCTGGTACCTGGGCCGATGGTCCAGGCGGAGAAATCAATATTAACGTAGCAAATCTAAATCTTTCTCAGGGTGGGCAAATCGCTTCTAATACACTAGGCATAGGAGATGGTGGATCAATAACCGTAAACGCCACAGATTCATTGATGATTTCAGGAAAGAGTGAGATCATCATTCCTGATCCTGATGTCTCTGGTTTCACGGTTGGTGGCGCTAGCGGCATTTTTAGCAATAGTATAGCAACGGGCCCCTCCGGCAATGGCGGCGATATTACGCTCTACGCAAACCGTATTGATATTGCAGATCGGGGTAAATTATCTTCAGCGAGCGCAGGCGAAGGCAATGCCGGCTCCATTTGCATTGGCTCTGATCTTTGCACTAGTACCACTGCTCGGTTCACGCCTGTCCAGAATTTTCGTATGTATAACAGCTCAGTAGAAGCTAGTTCAGAAAACTCCGCTGGTGGTAATATCACCATACAAGCCCGCGATCTAGTGTATCTCAACAATAGCCAAATCAGTGCTTCCGCACGCGGGGTCACAGAAGGTAATGATGGCGGTAATGTGAACATTGATCCCATCTTCGTAGTGCTCAATAACAGCGCCATCACTGCCAGTGCCAATGCGGGGAACGGCGGCAATATAACCATTACCACGGACAATTTCATTAAAGACTCAGCAAGCGTTCTGAATGCTTCCTCAAGGAGCGGCATTGATGGCAAGGTCATTATCGAATCACCTAATCAGGACGTCACAGCAACCGTAGCGATTCTGGATGCTTCATTTCTGGATGTATCCGGCCTTTTACGACAACGCTGTGCAGCGGCTGTACAGCATGAGCGCAGTAGCTTTACGGTTGGTAGTCGCGGAAGTACAAGGTGGGCACCCGATGGATATTTTGTGAGTGCGTTAAAAAACATCCGACCAGTTTCTCAGAAGAATAACTCTGAGCTAAGACAGGGTATGTCGTCCGCGAAACTTGCCAACATTGAATCTTTTCAGCGTAACCTCTTTACTGAGTCAGCCTGTATAGGCTATTAACATATGGATAGCCCAATGACGAAGCAGCATTTACCCCGAAAAGCATCAAAAAGATGATATACGGTAAACTGCGGAAATATTTAGGTGAAATTTGTAAAATACAATATACGGCGACAAAATTAGACGTAAAAGTATCCTGACCTTGTTGACTAAAACGCTGGGTTGACATTTGTATGGACTGCATCTAGATTGATGATCATGGAGTGAGTCTTTAATAGGGAATTAACTATGATTTCATTAAGCTTTTTTATTATGTGATTCATATAACATGAACAGCTCTGCTGAAAGCAGTAGGTTCTTGAAGCACATATCGTACCGTTTTTGTAGGGTACTTGCTTCAATAAAAGATTATCTACCAGGGCTATTCACGCCTGTTCTAAACACCTTGCACCATATACGCCATGTAGAGCTTACGATCTCTACTCCTTTTCCCATTACTTTCAAAGATATCTGCACAGGTGCTGTAAGAGTTGCCATTGCCTGCCTGGTGATATATTCATTGCCGGGATTAGCCGAAAGCACAACCCCTCAAGATATACCTGTTGAGCATAAGGTCAATAATTCAAGCGATAGCTCGATTCATTCTAATCCGAATTACGATTCTGTTTTGAAGCGGGGCTTAGAGGCTTATCGCAATGGGGATTATGTCTCCGCAGTAGAAGCGTTTAAATTAGCCGTATCGAGTGCAGAGCGTACACAGGCGATTGCCGGTCAGTTTGACGCCTTGTTGTACTTATCAGATGGCTATCAATCACTTGGCTTCAGGCAACAGCAATTACAAACCTTGTCGCAAGCAAATGCTTTAAAAGAGAACCTCCAGGATACAGCAAGATTAGTTGGGCTATACGACAGGCTTGGCGGGGTTTACCTGAGCACTGGCGATACTCAGCGGGCAAAAGATTTACTGGATGCCGGGATGCAAGTGGCGCGTTCCAGCGACCAGGATAATCACCTCGCAGTGTTGTGGAACGGTTATGGCAATTACCATGTGGCTTTGGATGAATATTCAGCGGCGACGACTGCGTTTAGAAATAGTATGCGACTGGCGGTAAAGGAAAAAAACTGGTCATTGGCATCGCGAGCCGCTATTAACCATACACGAGCAATGCTTGATAGCGATGAGGGGATTGGCAAGAGGCGCATCTATAATGCTATCAATGAGAGCAGAAAGCATACCCGACGCCTGAGTGATTCCTATAACAAAGCTGAAAATTACCTCGCCATTGGCGATCTATTGAGAACCACCCAGATCAAATACGCCTGTATCGTTGGGAGTTGTTGAGTGCACGGGCACTGCGAGCACAGGGGAAAACCGAGGAGGCGATTGTCGCTTATCGTGTCGCCATGGACACACTGCAGAAGATTCGATCAGATCTTGTCAGCAGTGGTGGCCGAGCATATAAACTGTTAGTCGGACCTGTCTTTTTTGAACTCGCCGATATTCTCCTGACGCAGACAGCCACACTTGACAATAAAGAGAGCATTCAGCAAAACCTGATAGAAGTCCGCAACACCATGGAACAGGCCAAGGTGGCAGAAATCGAGGACTATTTCGAGCATGAGTGCGTGTTGCCGCCGGAACAGACGACCAGGCTCGATCAGGTCGCACAGGACAGCGCAGTCATTTATCCAGTGCTGTTAAAAAACAGAACGGAACTTCTGGTCAGCTTTCCCAGCGGTCTCCAGCAATTTACAACGAAGATCGGCGTCAAGGCACTGTCTGAAGAAGTGCTTAAATTCCGCAGGAATATAGAGCAGATCGGCAGGGACGAAACGTATAAAGTATATGGGGAAAATCTGTATGACTGGCTTATCGCGCCCTTAGAAGAGGAGTTGAAACGTCAGCACATAACAACGCTCGTTTTTATCCCTGATGGTCCACTACGCTCGATACCGATATCGGCACTGTATGATGGTGAAAGGTTCCTGATCGAA
>CALZHD010000161.1 GCA_945787155.1 uncultured Gammaproteobacteria bacterium
AGGCCAGGTACCTGGCACTGTGCCGTTTAGGCCGCCTTTAGGTGTGGTATCAGCATCTGCGATGGTGGCTACTCGAACGCGGACTTTATAGGTGCCATTTGCCAATCCAGTGAAACTAAAATCACCGTTCGAATCAGTTGTTGCTGAGCTTTGATATACATCGCTGTTGTTGTAGAGCTCCACATCCACATTGGCCAAGGCCTTGTCATCAGTCTCGTCAACATAGTCCGCTGCGGTACCTGCAAACTTGGCATCTTCAAACACCTTGCCGGATATATCGTAGGTCGCTGCCGCAGTGTATTCGTAAGCCCCAATGTCGCAATCCCCACTTTGCGGACTATTAGGTGAAGCATCTCCATCAAAGCCACGTGCAGTTCCGCGTTGATCTGTAGCTGGGCAATTAGCAGAAACCGCAGCATCAATGGCGTAACTACCAGAATTCAAGGCATGGGTTTTGGTATAACCTCCGTTATTACTTAATGTGCCGTCGATGTTTGCATTGGCCAAGCTCACACTGACTTGATCAGTACCGTCAGTAAACATACAAGTATTGGTGACGGTTTCTAGGTTGCCGCCTAAACTCGTTACGTTGTTGTTATTACAGTTATTCGTTGTTGTATTATTTGCGATGATGGTATTTTTCATCGTCGTACTACCGGAGTCCTGCCGATATGCATCGGAGGCAGCACCACCATTGCCATAGATGGTAACGTTGGTCAGTGTTGTTGTACTACTTTGGATAGCCGAACCGCTGTTTGCCGCAGAGTTACCACTGAAGGTCACGTTGGTTGCATTAAGGATTCCACCGCTTCGTATTGCACCACCAGATCCACCACATGTGTTGTTGCTGGCTGTGCCACCGGTCCACGTTATAGTCGCACCGAGGCTGTAAATACCACCTCCGCTATTGCTGCCACCACTTGTATTGTTATGCAACTCAACATCCGTCATGATCAAAGTGCCGGACGTATATATGCCACCACCGTGAGCACTAGTATTATTGTTACCCGACACAGAGACACGAGTCAGCGTTAGACTGGTGCCTTCATCATATATCCCTGCACCATAGCTTGAATTATTTGTCGCATTCCTGATGGTCAGATCAGAAAAAGTACTGGTACCAGACTTGATATGAATGGCGCGTTCACCCGAAATTCCTGAGGCATCGATGATAGTTCCTGTCATACTGTCACCGACAATATTCAAGCTCTCGGTGATATCAAGGTCACCGTTGACATTGGCATCTTCACCCGTACCCGCCAAAGTCAAATTGTAGGTTCCCGCAGGAACAATAATCGTATCTGTACCGGCGTTGCCATTGGCCCAGGTGATACAGTCACGCAGTGAATTGGCATTACCGTCTGTAAAGTCTGAAACGGTACAAGTGCTTGCCACAGTCAGCGTCGCATCGTTTGTGTCGTTAACTGTGGGTGGGTCATTAATCGTAACTGTCGCTGCTGTCACCGCCCCCTGCAGTGTGTTCCCTATACCCGGCGAAGCCACAATGTCGTAGGTAATCAGATGCTGGTTTGCTGAAGTTGAAGCAGAAATACTCAGACTGCTGAAGCTGGCTGTTGTGCCGGAAAACGAGGCGGTGCCGTTTGTAATGAGTGTATCACCGCTATCCCACTCATTAGCTGTTGTACCATCGTCTTGCCAGATTTTCACGCCACTGGCTGCTACATCACTGGCACTGGTTCCCGTAAACGATACTGTCAGCGCCGTTAAAGTATCAGTACCGGTAGTGGTGTATGGATTAAATGCAGCAACTGTCTGATTGGTTACGTTTGGCAAAATTTCTTTATTTGATGGTGCAGTACCATCGCCAATAATTGTAGCAGGCGCTGGTGGGGGGGCACGGAATGTGGCTATCTGCTGACGCCATGGTCCACTCGCGCCTGCAGTCGCACCCGTTGAGTAACTGGCAGTAGGATTGACAATTCGGTAGGCCGCCACGTAAGTCGACTTAGATGAGGGTGTTCCACCGTTGGCGAAATCAGCACCCGCTGGTTCAATAAAGCTATTCAACCAACTATTAAAACTGGTATCTGTATTGCTAACAGCGCCGGTGATCACTAACTCATCCACTTGTGTGGTTGTGACACTGCCAGAGGTTAAGCTGGTTCCGCTGCCTGTATTCGAATTGGTTTGATCTAATGGCGATGTATCAATACCGGAAAACTCCAGGAAGTTCATGCCCAAACGAGTACTGGCTGACACGGTAACGGTTAATAAAGTCGGCTCAGAGGCGCCGGCAATCTTATAAAAAATGGCATGACTGGGCGTGCCGCTCTGGTTGATTGCCGTTGACCAACCCGCAGGTTGGTTAATGGTGACATTGTCACGCGCACCAACAACCGCAACGATTAATCGCCCCGAGGTTATGCCCGTTAAGGTGGCCGCAACCGAGGTGCCGCCATTGGTAACACCCGAGGCTTGCTCTTGAAATACGATGGCGGCATGGGCGCTGGTGATACCGGCAAACATTACCAAGAGACTCATGATCAACGCGGATGCGAAGCGGCCAAACAACCGCCACACGCGACCAAGCCCCCCTTCCCTATGCCAGAAAAGGGCGAATTTTGTCAGGAATTGAAAATTCTGCCGTTTCATATCCATATATTTATGATTTTCAGGGCCTTATGCCCGTACTTTGAGAACGGCAGATCGTCTGATTTATTGAGATTTATTCCTTTATATATATAGATGCTCATTCAACCCCCTAATATTTCCCCTGCAAACGCAGAAACCAGCCGGAGACGGAATAGTCGTTATCCGAAAACTCATTGTCCGAAAAGTCGGTGAAGTTGAAGCCGCCGCCGAGGCGCACATGCTTGTTGGCACGCCACATCAACTCGGCGAGCCAGCCGCTGCGCTGATCGCTGGCCTCGCGCTGCGCCAGACTGCGATATTCAGCACCCACGTCCCAGCCCTTGATGAACTGATAATTGAGGCGATGAATGCTCAGCCAGGTGTGGCTGGTGAACGGTGCAAAGCCGCCGGTCTCTTCGGACTTGCGCTTGAAGGCCAGTTTATCGACCCATTCAAGGGTATCGGTCAGCTCATAGGACCACTCGACAGAGATCACATCGAGCGCGGTCTCTTCGCTGTTCAACAGCCCCAGATTCAACGGCCGCCTGTCGGAAATACCGGTGTAACGCGCCAATAGATTGAAACGATCAGTCGCCACTGGACGATAAGCCAGACCGATGCTGTGTTCGTGGAAATCAGCCTCGATGGTACCCAGGTCCAGGTCTTTGGTTTGGCTCATCAGATATTTAAGTAACAGGGTATAATCCGGATTGAGCTTGAGCTCAAACAGGTTATTGGTGAGATATTGCAGTCGCGCCTTGTCACCGCGATCGCGCCGCACTTCGTTCTTCGTCGACCAGCTCAGCCCTGAGATATCCTTGTAACTGAGCACGGTGGAGATGGCGTAACGTTCGCTATCAGTGGCGGCGCCATTAATAACGCTATGCTCACCCGCCAGTTTAAACTGCAGCCCCTGTCGCAGATCCCAGAAACGATCTGCCCCCAGCAGTGATACCTGCTTGTCTCCAACGTCGGCGTTTTCAATCTGGTATTCGCTATAGATGCGGCTGTTGCTACCCAGATGGTTTTCACCGCCGACGATGGTACTGAGACTCGATAGCCCGCGCTCATCCAGATAGAGCTTACCGCCATCGAACAACCACTGGATGCCGGCCCTGGCGGCCTTGCCCTGGGTGCCTTCCGCGACGCTACCCGTCACCCTGGTAGATTCACTCAGCCGATAATCAGCGCCGAGGCTGGTCTGATCATTTTCCTCGCCTTCGAGGGTCTGTTGACGCTCAAGCTGAGCCCCTAATTTTTCAGTGACCTGATAACGCAGCTGTCCTGAGGCATAACTACTGCTGTCCGCCGCATTGCCAACGGCATTCGTCGCTTCACGGTTCTGGTATTCGCTACTGAGGCCCCAACGATTTGCATCATAACGCCACTGCAACGCGAGGTTAGCGGTCTCGGTGATCGCGTCTGGATTAGCAATATCAACATCGCTTTCTTCGATGGTATAACGACTCATCAGACTACTGCGGCTGCTCAGTTTATAGAGCATGTTGAGACCGGTCTTACGGGTGCCTTTTTCAAGGAAGTTACCGTTGGAAAGGAAACCACTGCTGAGTCGTTTAAGATAGGCATCGACCAGCATCCTGCCCGGCTCACCGAATAGTTCACCCACATCCAGCTCCATTGCCACCTTCGAGGCATTGCCATTGAGCACGCCGCTCGGGGTGATGTCATTAAAACTCAGGCCACCGTCTTCGCTATAGTAGGTATGACTGGAAACGCCATTGCTTTCGGCCACTTCGGTTAACACCCGCACGGCACGACCGAGGCGCATCTCAGCATCTAAACCCGAGAGCTGATACTCGCCCTGATCGAGATCGTCATTGATTTGAGTGACACCCACGGCAATATTTTTATTCAGGGTCTTGCTCAGGCGTGTGCCGTAGGCCTTCTTCTCGAAGCTACCAAGTTCAGTTTCATAATCCACCACAATGGTAACCGGATGACCGGAGAGTAGATTGCTATCGAATAGCGACTGATCGTCGACCGTGCTGGCCACAGGGTCAGTCATAAGCAGGCGTCCCTGATCGTAATAGATGCGGTAATCGATGTTCTGTTGCAGCGTTGTGCGGCTCAGGGTCAGGCCGGTATCCTTATCCCGCACGACAATCGAGACCTGCTCGCTACCCTCAATGATATCGCCGTGGCTGAGGTAATAGAGTGAACCGCCGGTGGCGCGCAGTTCATCATGCATCGGCGCCTGTTTCACCTCGGCAGCGAAGACGATCACCTCGGTATCGTGTCGG
>CALZHD010000162.1 GCA_945787155.1 uncultured Gammaproteobacteria bacterium
AGGCGTCATTCCCTCGAATGACCGGTTTCGTTGTGTCATCCAGGCATAAGCCAGCTCGCGGTTGTGAGGAAACAGTAATCGCAGTGACTTATGGATACCGAGTAAAATACCTACACGCTCCAGAAGATCTCGATTTGAGGCCAGTGGTTCACCTTTGCGGTAGCGGGTCAGTGCGCCACGGTTGGTGGTAGACAAACCTAATAGTGACAACTGATCTTCAGTGGAGAGTTGCCAATGAGTGAATAAAACCATCACCATCTTTGACAGCGCCGAACGATCAGCCTTTCGTTCTTCAAACTGTTGTGTTGCTATCATTGAAACCTCCATTAGCGCCCTTTATGTTGCAAATATAACTAATATCGGCATAAATGTCACTTACCTTTAGAGGTCAAGACCACAACGCGAAGTAATAATTACTTATAAATCAATTACTTACTACGTATAATCTATTTTATGACAAATACGAAAAGTAGGGTTATTATTTGAGGTTGATTTTGGATACCAGGTAGAGCTTCTTTGAGCCTATTAGCCGTTAAAACAGGGTAGGAAAACAAGCTGTTATTCTTGGTTATACAAAGAATATTCTTCTTTACAAGAAGACAATAAAAATGTAAGGTCACTTACATAACCTCCCCCTTGTGAAGTTGAGTCAATGGAGCTTGGGGAGAAAAAACCACCTTCATTGGTGGTTTTTTTATTTCTAATGCTTCATTTCTGGAAAAGACCTTGCGAACTATTGTTTACATTGATGGTTTTAATCTCTATTTCGGAGCTGTAAAACGAACCCCCTATAGATGGCTTGATCTTTCAAAGCTTGCCCTTAGAATTTGTACAGAACGGAATCCGAATGTTGAAATAATCGCAATTAAATACTTCACAGCAGATATTAAAGTTTTTTTGTCACAACGTGGGCAAGCCTCTTGGGAAGCACAACAAGATTATCTGGTATCTCTTAAAGCACATATTCCACACCTTGAGATTATCAAGGGAAATTATGATATATCAATGGCGCGTTATCATCCTCATAGTGCCAGTCACCCCGTAGATTTCAGCATATTACATACTGTATGGCGAGCAGAAGAAAAACAAACTGATGTAAATATCGCTATTAATATGCTGTGTGATGCGCACGATAACAAGTGTGAACAGATGGTTTTATTTACAAATGATAGTGATCTAGCCCCTGCATTGTGTACGATAAAAGAACGAAATGAAAATATAAAAATTGGCGTGGTCGCTCCTATTCGTGGTGAAGATAGAAATGCCAGTGCTGAATTAGATAAATATTCTGATTGGACTCGACATCAAATAAAGCTTGAAGAACTGGAAAGTTCACAACTACCAGATCAAGTACTCACACGTAAGCGCCTCATTAAAAAACCAGAGCATTGGTAAATCACTCTGGTTTTCCTGAATTACCCAGCAGCCAACGGATTAACAACAGCCGTTTCTATTGCATCATCGATCTTGTGTTTCTTGGTGATATTATCCGCCAGACGCTGCTTAACCTTCGGAGTAAGACTTTTAGCCCCTGCCAGTGCAAAGCCTTCTGTTTCTGCCGTTGGGCGCTCCTCCAGTACCCCAAGCTGGATTGATTACAACTGTCGTCATGCTTGTGTTAATACAGCTTGAATCAAGACCGATGCAGCCAAAGGCGGCACGGCATTACCCAATAAATGCACAGCGGCGCGTTTATTGGCGGGTAACTGATAATCATCTCGAAAGGTCATCGCTTTGCGGCACTCGCTGGGCTGCAACATTCGCATAGCGTCACCATTGACCACCGCCCATCTATCACGTGTGGTAATCGTCCCGATAGGACGACTCAGACAGCGCCCCGTCATACCGGAACCGCTCCCGTAGTAAGGCATCACAAAACGACTACCGAAAGCCTCGCGCCCTCTCGCCACACGCGCAAGCGTTGCACGGCTGCGACGTGGCTTATTAATGGGTTTCCATCGATGTTGATCCCATTCTATTAGTGAATCAACGGCCTTATGCTGGAGCTTTGGTAGCTGGAGCTTAATCGGTTGCGCACTGCGAGTGCAGACAATAAAAACACGTTCACGCGACTGCGGAACGCCTAAATCAGCACAATCAACGATATGCGGTGACACAGCATATCCTAGTGACTTCATCGCTATTTTCCATGCGGGAAATAACCGCCAGTGAATAAAAGTCGTCACGTTTTCAACCACGATTAATTTTGGTTGATGCACCTCCGCACAACTCACCACCGCCCATGCCGTTGAGCGGGTCGCGTCATGGTGTGCGCGCTCTTTACCACGCGCAATGCTATGGCCCTGACAGGCAGGCGAAGCCAATAGCAGGTCATGCGCTGGCACTTTGTGCCAGTCGGCCTGCTGTAAGTCCTGGCATGAATGCGCCACTTCCGGGTGATTCTTGCGGTGGTATTCCACCGCGATTTCCCAGTGGTTCGCCGCCCACACAACGTTAATATTATTCATGCTTGCCGCTTCGGTAAAACCGCCTAGCCCTGCAAATAAATCGATAGCCTTCATATTTTTCTATGCTCCAGAATCACGAGGCTTCATGAATGAAGCCTCGTTGTATGTTTATTTGTTAATGAGATTGGTCAACCGTTGCACCGCGATTTCGGGTGTACTGCCTTTGGCCCATTCCTGTGACAGAACGAATTGATGCGCCTCTACGATTCCCTGTGCGTCACCATTTGAAATATCGAGGGTGACTATCAGTAAGTCGATAATTGATCGCTCCCAACTGCTGAAATTATGGTCAGTCATCACGCCGCCTCGGCACTCGGTGCGGCAAGCATTAACAGATCAGACTGCCCAAGTTGGATATTGGATTGAAATGCCGCTTGTGCTTCTTCAAGCGGGATATCCATTTCACTGGCAGCTTCGCTGGCATTCTTTAACCAGCCTTTAAGGCGACCAAATTCAACATTGAGGCGGCGTAGAAATGTCTGGTTAAATTTGCTGTGAATATTGCCATTCTTATACGCTCGGGCCTCAAATAGCACCTCCTCTTTGGCTGTCCGTAAATTCTTGCACCAAATTTCTGTTTTAGAACCAGAAGACCAGGTATAAGATTCGATGCTCCCATTGCGGCTGGTGTCATATCCCAGATTAGAGGCCACTGTGCGGATATCGTTTAGAAAGGTGGTGGCACGTTGTTCTAGTCCCCACTTGGGGTTTTCATGACTCCATGAGCTGTTGGCAATGCCCCCTACCCGGTCAAGCACTACGCGATACTCTAATGAGTAACAATTAAGCCCTTCTGGCATATGGTAATACCGCCACTGATCAGCGCCAAAGGTGCGTTCATTTGACTTATAAAGACTAATATTTGCAGCGCCGACGATTCTTTCTACGGTATCGATGAGCTGATCATCGTAGTAGTGATTGGCATTCTTGAGTATCCAAATCACAATGGCGTAGGCATTCGAGGGGGTAAAATCGATATGCGTGTGCTCTGTCAGCACGTCAAACAAGCGTGTACGACTGTTGCTCGTCAGTTTTTCAGTGACTTTAGTTAAATTATCGAACAGCTCTTTCCAATAGCGATCTTTAAGCCCTGCAATTTTCAGCTCCAACGCATGACAAACAGCTTCCAGATTTACATCCATTTCCGCTAACAATGAAACGTCTATCGATTCTAGTTTTTTATA
>CALZHD010000163.1 GCA_945787155.1 uncultured Gammaproteobacteria bacterium
CCAGGATACCGCATCCGCCGGTGATCAAGTGATTGTTACAGGAAAAGTCGCGCTCGACACAGACTTTGGCTTTGGTTATCTCTATCCACTACTGATTGAAGAGGCTACTATCAAACAGGCCGGTGGCGAATCAGCCGCACACGCCAAGCCCCACAGCCACTAATAAATTACCTGTTATGCGTTACCTGCGCACATTAATGGTGTGCTCAGGTAAGCGCAGCCTCTATCACCCTCTTTTTGCTGTTTCCTCTGCGGTTCAATGACAAAGAAGGTCGACGTTATCATCATCGGTGCCAGCGCCGCTGGCCTGATGTGCGCGATCGAAGCGGGTAAACGCGGCCGCAGCGTCATAGTGCTCGACCATGCCAATAAGGCAGGCAAAAAAATATTGATGTCAGGGGGAGGTCGCTGCAACTTCACCAACTACCATGTTGATGCTGACAACTATCTGTCACACAACCCACACTTCTGTAAATCAGCCCTGAGCCGCTTCAGCCAATGGGACTTTCTGGCACTGATCGATAAACACCAGATTCCATTTCATGAGCGTGACCACGGCCAGCTCTTCTGTAATGAAAGTGCAAAAGATATTCTCAACATGCTGCTCGCAGAGGCACAACAAGCGAATGTCACCGTTCAACTCAACACTGAAATCAGTGCCATTCACAAACAGGGTGATAGCCATTCCGATCACAGTAGTGAGCCAAAACTAGATCATGGCTTTGAGCTACTTACCAAACGCGGTAATTACCACTGTTCATCACTTGTCATCGCAAGTGGTGGACTCTCCATTCCCAAAATGGGCGCAACGCCTTTTGGCTACAAACTTGCGGAGCAGTTTGGCATCAAAGTGTGGCCAACACGTGCAGGCCTGGTGCCCTTTACACTTCAGCCGGATGATAAGGCCCGACTTGCCGACCTCTCCGGAATCGCTATCGATAGTCTCGTCAGTAATGGTCACCAGGCATTTCGAGAAAATACCCTGTTCACCCACCGAGGGCTCAGCGGTCCAGCAATCCTGCAAATCTCGTCCTACTGGGAAGCGGGTGAAACGATCTCGATGGATCTCTGTCCCGGCATCGCAGTCATTGAAGCACTGAAAACACTACAGCAACAACGCCCACAGATTCAATTAAAGAGTGCACTACACCACTGGCTTCCCAGGCGTGTAGTCTCCACACTACTGAGCGACATACCTCTCGAAGCGCCTTTACAGTCACTATCGCAACATCAACTCACAACGATTGCACACAGCGTACATCAGTGGCAGATTAAACCTAACGGCACAGAGGGCTACCGCACCGCCGAAGTAACACTGGGAGGGGTCGATTGTGATGCGCTCTCATCAAAGACAATGGAAAGCACTCAGGTGAGCGGACTCTTTTTTATTGGCGAGGTGGTTGATGTAACGGGATGGCTGGGCGGCTATAATTTTCAATGGGCCTGGTCATCAGGCTGGTGTGCAGGACAATATGCCTAAAAAAACAGCACCTATTACATCTATCTTATTTTGATTCATCACTTGTATACTGCTCCACCCGATTCCGCCCCAGATCCTTCGCCTTATAAACAGCCAAATCTGCCTTGCCAAACAGTGAATCAAGATCATCGTCAGGCGCAAGCTCTGCCACGCCGATACTAACGGTAACCACAACATCATCAGGTCGGGATTCCGCGGTTCTCTTTCGCAGCATCTCTGCCATCACCATAGCATCGGCCTGGCCACAGTGAGTCAACAGTATCACAAATTCTTCGCCACCAAAGCGGGCAACAAAATCGCCGCTACGTAATGATGCTTGCATCACTTCACCGGTCTTCTTCAGTACTACATCCCCTTTTGCATGACCATAGTTATCATTGACTGCCTTGAAGTGATCGATATCAATCACCAATAAAGAAAGTGGGTACTCATGACGCACGGCATCACTGATATATTTCGGTCCAATTTCAAACAGGCTACGCCTGTTATATAATCCCGTAAGCTGATCACTCATCGCCAACTTAAGCAATTCCTGCTGTTGTTTACGAAACTGTTCAAACAACTTTTTGTGGGCAATTAGATTGGAGGCTCGCGCAATCAACTCGTCATTATCGTAGGGCTTAATAATATAATCATTGGCGCCATTGCGGAGAAAGGAGGTTCGCTTCGACTGATTAGATTCCATTGAGAGCACGAGAATAGGTATTCGCGCCTTATCGAAATCTTCAAAATCACGTACATATGAGATCAAATCATCGCCAGTTTCATCACCATCCAGATAATAGTCGGTAATAATCAGATCAAATTCCTGTTGCTGAAATGCTTCGATTGCTGATGTCACATCTGACACCTGTTTTACAGTCGCCTGATACCCTCGCAACAGAGTGGAGGTACGCTCTGCCGCTGACTTTGTATCATCAACATAAAGTATCCTGGCTTTCAGATCGATGGTGCGGTTGTTGATCGCGCCCAATAAAAAATGCTCAATCGCGGGAAAATCTTTTTTATTAAAAACGAGTTTATAACCCGCCTTATTCGCCTCGTAATAGATGTCTTTAACTGGTTCTGATGTCAGCATTATTGTCAAAGCGTCATCGATATAATGATGTTCCCGAAAACGGACTAAAAACAACTCAGCCCCTACATCCTCAAGATGACGTGACACAATAATGAAGTCATACTGGCGCCTCCCGTCCCTCGCCAGCGCCTCTTTCCCCGTTTCACAGACAACGCAATTTACTCCGATCGCTGTTAGCATCTCCTCTAACATATCTCGGTTATATTTTGTACTATCTACAATCAGGGCATTAATCGACATTACAACGGCCTATATCCATGGCTACAATCTCATCGTCTGCTCACATCAATCAGCATACAACTAAAGTACATATACTATGTCGGCAATCTCTCATAAAGTTAAATAATTCAGCTAATATCGCTGAAACAGAAATTGATCACCCACAGGAATTTGAAATAAACCAACGGCTCTCATATCGCACGTAAGCCATCTACCTCTATATCAATCAAGCGCCAACACCATTTTACGATGTTCAATGCCAGCATCCATAAAGGGCTCACTCACCACCTCAAAGCCAAAATGTTGATAGAAAGGGATGGCTGAGACCTGGGCATCCAGCGCCACTTGTGGCAACTGTGCATCTCTGGCAACAGTGATCATTCTCTCTAAAAGCTGGCTGCCTACGCCCCGCCCTCGCCACGGCTTCAACACGGCCATGCGGCCTATCTTCCCGGCTGTGGTCATACGTGCTGTACCGACCGCCTCATCACCGCTCAACGCCAATAATTGCGTACACTGTTTGTCGAGCCCGTCCCACTCCAGCGCTACCGGGACTTTTTGCTCTTCGATAAAGACGGCCTCACGAATCGGACAGATCCACGCCTGCATCACCTGCCACTCGACCACTTCAACCGTGATCATTTTCGAAATAGAGATGGCCGTCGTTATACAATCGACATAACAGTGCACAATTATCATTCGACACGAGCAGCTCACGCCACGCCTCCACAGTATGAATACGCTGATCACACAACAGGTAAACTGCATCCTTCAGAGAGACATCAAGTGCTTCAATGTTACCCG
>CALZHD010000164.1 GCA_945787155.1 uncultured Gammaproteobacteria bacterium
GCACGAATCGACGCCGCCAGTTCATCCAGCGAATCAGTACGCATATCGGTACGTGGCTGATACTTACCACGCTGCATCACATCAACCGGCAAGTGTCGAAGATCAGATGTCCTCGCCGCCACCTCTGTTGTTGCCGGTATCGCTGCAGCGCCACCGAGCAATGCATCCAGCCCCCGCCCCAAACCGCGTTTCTTAGTCGCCATCAATTACTCTCTAAAAATATAGTTAGCTTTAATATTATTCTTAATCTATTGAAACCGCAGGCTAAATATTATGCGACTTCAGCTGCCTTGGCTTCTCGGCGCAACATCTCACCGGCCAGCGCCAGATACGCAAGTGCGCCACGCGAGGTTTTATCATACTGAATCGCCGGCAGACCATGACTCGGTGCCTCAGCAAGTCGCACATTACGCGGCACCACCGTGCGATAAACCTTATCTCCAAAGTGGCTAATCAACTGCGCCGAGACCTCGTTTGAAAGATTATTACGCGGATCAAACATCGTGCGCAGCAACCCCTCGATAGAGAGATTCGGATTTGCGGTTGAACGTACCGACTCAATCGTCTCTATCAACGCGCTCAATCCTTCAAGCGCGTAATACTCACACTGCATCGGGATAATCACCCCTTCGGCGGCGACCAGTGCATTGACCGTCAACATATTCAGCGTTGGCGGACAGTCGATCAATATATAGTCAAACTGCTCACTGACGGCCTGCAACGCATTTGCGAGACGACTCTCACGCCCATCAATATTGATCAGCGCCACTTCTGCAGCCGTCAGGTCAGCGTTGGAGGGTAACAACGCATAACCGATATGCTCCTGGTAGATCATCGCCTCACTCGCCGTCGCCTCACCCAGCAAGACGTCGCAACAAGAGCGTTCAATCGCATTTTTATCAACGCCGCTGCCCATCGTCGCATTACCCTGCGGATCGAGATCGATCAACAACACCCGACGTTTGGTCGCCACCAGCGAGGCTGCCAGGTTAACGCTGGTCGTTGTCTTGCCCACGCCACCCTTTTGGTTGGTAATCGCAATAATCCTGCTCATAAATCTATCCCTAACCCCATTCCTGAAATGACTCACATCACGAGCGATTTCTTAATCAATCTTTGGCTTCAACTGCACAATATGGCGCGCCGCGTCATCTCCCGGCAGCGCCACCGTCGACACTTCAAATGACTCACACAAATCTTCGATCACGGCTAATTCATCCGTTGGATACTGCCCCTTCATCGCCAGCCACTCGCCCGCCGGGTGTAGCAGATGCGCGGTGAGTGTCACCATCAATGAAATCTCAGCAAAGGCACGCGACACAATCTGATCAAACAACGCCTCAGATCGATATGCCTCGACACGACCATTGTGCACTGCGACATTGCCAATTTTCAACGCGGCGATAGCCTGCGTCATAAAACGGGTCTTTTTACCACTGCTATCCAGCAACACAAATTGAATTTCGGGAAAGAGAATTGCCAGTGGTATCCCCGGTAGTCCCGGCCCGGCCCCCACATCGAGTATCCGAGTCCCCTTAATGTACGGCACCACGGTGAGACTGTCGAGCAGGTGTCGCGTCACCATCTGTAATGGATCTCGTACTGCAGTCAAGTTATAGGTCTGGTTCCATTTTTCGAGTAGCCCCAAATAATCGAGCATCTTTTGCTGCTGCTCATCAGAGATCACCAGCCCCATCTCATTGATGCCACTACTCAATAATCTGGATTGCTCCAGTCGTAGTGTGGGGGCTACCCTAGTAATCACCACCATCAGGCGCTCTTCTGCACTGCAGCAGCCGCAGCACGTTTTTTCAGATGCACCAACAGCAGTGAGATCGCCGCCGGCGTCACGCCCGGTACACGTCCCGCCTGACCAATCGTCGCTGGTCGCTGCGCTGTCAGTTTCTGTTGCACTTCAATAGAAAGACCTCGCACCTGTTCATATTGCAGCGCCTCCGGCAGCGGGGTCTCTTCGTGGCGACGATGGCGTTCGATCTCCTCCTGCTGACGCTCGATATAACCGGCATACTTCGCCTGCACTTCGACCTGTTCGGCGACACTATCGTCAATTTCAACGGGGTTAGCGCATGAAAGGGCCATGATCGAACGATAACTGGCCTCTGGGCGACGCAATAGATCGATCAGGCGCTGCTCTTTTGTGAGCGGCCCGCCGAGCACGGTTTGCGACTCTTCCTCCCCCAGCTGTCCCGGGCGTACCCAGGTTTCGCGTAGCCGCTGCTGCTCTTTTTCGATCGCCTCACGCTTCGTCTCAAACGCAGCCCAACGCTCATCATCGACCAGACCAAGCTCGCGCCCCTGCTCCGTGAGCCGCAGATCGGCATTGTCTTCACGCAGCAACAGGCGATATTCGGCACGACTGGTGAACATGCGGTAAGGCTCCAGTGTGCCGCGCGTGATCAGGTCATCCACCAGCACGCCAAGATAGGCCTCGTCGCGACGCGGGCACCACGCCGCTTTTTCCTGCACCTGCAAGGCAGCATTCAGGCCAGCCAACAATCCCTGCGCCGCCGCCTCTTCATAACCGGTGGTGCCGTTGATCTGCCCGGCAAAAAAGAGCCCGGCCATATGTTTCGTCTCTAATGAAGGCCTTAACTCACGCGGGTCAAAATAATCGTATTCAATCGCATAGCCAGGGCGAATAATATTCGCGCTTTCAAACCCCTTCATCGAGCGCACCAACGCCTGCTGCACATCGTACGGCAGACTAGTCGAAATCCCATTGGGATAGACTTCATGTGTCGTCAGCCCCTCCGGCTCGACAAAGATCTGATGCGAATCCTTATCGGCAAAACGGACAATCTTATCTTCGATCGATGGGCAGTAACGCGGCCCAACCCCTTCGATTACACCGGCATACATCGGTGAACGGTCGAGTCCGCCGCGAATGATGTCATGCGTCTTTTCGTTGGTATGGGTGATGTGGCACGAAATCTGACGGGGGTGATCCGCGACATTCCCCATATAAGAAAAGACCGGCAGCGGCGTGTCACCCGGCTGCTCAGTTAGCTGTGAATAATCTATGCTGCGACCATCGAGTCGTGGTGGGGTGCCAGTTTTAAGGCGATCAACGGTAAACGGCAGTTCTCGCAGGCGACGCGATAGTGCATTTGCCGGCGCATCCCCGGCGCGCCCCCCCTGGTAGTTCTGCATGCCGACGTGGATGATTCCGCCGAGAAAGGTACCGACCGTCAACACCACCGCGCGAGCGCGAAAGCGCAGTCCCATCTGCGTGACGACACCGACGACACGATCGTTTTCGACGATCAAATCATCGACCGACTGCTGAAACAGTGCGAGATTGGGCTGGTTCTCCAGTACCGGACGCACCGCCTGACGGTACAGCACACGATCCGCCTGCGCCCTTGTCGCCCGCACCGCAGGGCCTTTGCGCGCATTCAGGGTTCGAAACTGGATCCCCGCCTGATCAGCCGCGCGCGCCATCAGGCCGCCAAGGGCATCGACCTCTTTTACCAGGTGGCCCTTGCCGATTCCACCAATGGCCGGGTTACAACTCATCTGTCCCAATGTATCGATATTGTGGGTCAGCAGCAG
>CALZHD010000165.1 GCA_945787155.1 uncultured Gammaproteobacteria bacterium
TTCTATTATGCCCGTGTCATCGAGATCCCAACGCCACGCTGGATAGTCTACGACAAAGTGCGTCTTGGAGCTGAGTTGCCAAAGGATGCGAAACTAGTGCACCAGGAGCGCGCATACACCTCACCAATTTGGTATACACCTTAAACACATAGACGGCTAGGAGTTTCGCTTTATGAAATCAAATATCAAGAGTATAACGCGTGAACCGTTATTACATTTTCTCTTGATCGGGGCAGTATTGTTTCTGGTGTTTGACTTAACGCGTGATGTTGTCAGTGAAGCGCCAAATCGTATCGTGGTAACAAAGGGTCAACAGGAACAGCTAGCAGCAAACTTTAACCGCACCTGGTTGCGTTCACCTACGAAAGCCGAACTGGCTGGCCTGGTCGAGAATTACGTGCGCGAAGAAGTGTTTTACCGCGAGGCCATGGCGATGGGTTTGGATCAAGATGACCCAATGGTGCGTCAGCGTATGCGAATGAAACTGGAATTTATGCTAGATGACTTATCGACACAACAAGTTACCGATGCGGCTTTAGCTGAATTTTTACAAAAACATCCTGAAAAGTTTCGCTCTGAGGCACTAGAAGCTGACGCGAAAGAATTGCTGACGAGACTTAACAGTGGCACAGCAGCGGATTCTGTCGGCGATCCCACATTGTCCCCTTATGAATATAACTTGGTGACGCAAAGTGAGATCGTACGTTCACTTGGCGAGCGTTTTGCAAACGGGGCTATCAAGGTGTCATCAAATGATTGGACTGGGCCAATCTATTCGGCCTATGGCGCACATTTGATTAAAATCAATGAACGCGTTGAAGCGCACCATCCGGCCCTGGAAGATATACGTGAACGGGTGAAGCGTGAATACCTGGTGCAGTTGCGCACACAGCAAAAAGACCTGGTCTATAATAGGCTACTCGATAACTATGAGGTTACCCTCGAACCCATTGGCAGTACTCCGTCGGTGGCTAGTGCACAAACCCTTAGCAGCGAAATTATCGCGACAGTCCAGGCAAGTGAATCGCAATGATCTCGCGTAGCTTCATATATATCATTTGTTTGCTGGCCTTTTGCGCTGGATTATTTGGCAGTGCTTTTGCCCACGAGTTGCAACCCAGTTCCTTAGAAGTCAGACAACTGACACAAGAGCGTTATGAGGTAATATGGCGTGCACCTGTCTATTATGGAAAACCCCATCCTGCTACCTTGCAACTGCCGGAGCAGTGGCAAACGGTGGGGCAGCCGTCTGTTAGACAGTTACCGGATTCAGCCTTGCATCGTCGTGTGGTCAGTGTGCCTAACGGCGATATTGCAGGGAGTGTGATTCGTTTCGTCGGATTGGAATCGACCATTACCGATGTGTTTGTCCGCTTCGCCTGGCTCGATGGTGCGGAGACCACGGCCATCGCGCGACCCAATCATCCCTGGGTGGATATCGTCGGCAAGCGCTCCAGCTGGCAAGTGGCCGGAGATTACACTGTGCTAGGTGTGGATCATATTCTCTCCGGTTTTGATCATCTGACTTTTGTGTTGGCCTTGTTGCTATTAGTCAGTGGTGCAAAGCGATTATTAATCACGGTTACTTCTTTTACCTTAGCGCACAGCATTACTCTGGCCGCCGCGACCTTGGGTGTGATGTGGGTGCCCGGCCCACCGGTAGAAGCCACCATTGCCTTGTCGATTCTTTTTCTCGCCAGTGAACTGGTGAAGGTCAACCGGGGTCTACCCAGTTTAACCGCTCAATATCCCTGGATCATTGCCTTTGTATTTGGCTTGTTGCATGGCTTTGGTTTTGCTGGCGCCCTTAGTGATGTAGGTCTGCCACAACATGAGGTACCGCTCGCACTGTTGACATTTAATATTGGTGTCGAACTTGGGCAGTTGATATTTATAGCCGCAGTGATGGCCATACTCATGGTCATACGAAAAATTCGAATCGAATGGCCAGGTTGGGCACACCAGGTACCAGCCTATGGCATTGGTAGCATCGCCGCATTTTGGTTTATTGAACGATTAGCAGGTTTTTAAGAACAGATTAGGGTGAATGACGAGCTAGCAGCGAGCTTTACTTCGTCGATTGGGTCAACACTGTAGCGCAATAGATCATTAGGAAAGAACTGTGAGGAAGAGAATAGCCTTTCTGATATTTTTCACAATGATTAGTGCTCATTCATTTGCAGCCGAAAAACCAAATGTCGTAATCATGATGGTGGACAACTTGGGTTGGGGTGAGATAGGCACCTATGGCAGCGGAATTCTAATTGTTATTTTGGGGGTAGAGGCATGCTAGATTATTTTGCGTTATTGATACTTTTTTTCGTAGTCATCGTCCTTTTTTACGGGATTATTGCTATTCATGATATCCCCTATGAAATTTCAAAACATCGTAATCATCCGCATCAGGATGCTATTCATGTTACTGGATGGATAAGTTTGTTTACCTTACACGTGCTTTGGCCTTTTCTATGGATCTGGGCAACCTTATATCGTGAGGATCGAGGGTGGGGGTTTGCAGATGGTAAATCAGCAGCTGATCATGTATCAAAACTGGAGCAACAGGTGAGTGAATTGAGTGATCGGCTTGCTGCTTTAGAAGGTGATGGTGTCATCAATAAGTACAAATCAGAGAAAGGAGAGAATGACTAATGGACTTACTTCTCATTCTTACCTACACCGCGATCTGCATTGTTATCTTTAAGGTTTTCAAGGTGCCATTAACAAAATGGACAGTACCGACAGCAGTATTAGGTGGTGTTTTTCTGATTGGTGGTTTGATTTTTATAATGAACTATAACCATCCGTATTCAGAGGTTAGCCGGGAATATTTTGTCACCACGCCAGTTGTGCCTACTGTCACTGGTCAGGTGATAGAAGTGCCGGTAAAGGGAAATACAATTCTAGAGCAAGGTGATGTGCTTTTTAAGATTGATCCGACGCGATTTCAAGCGGTCGTGAACGCAAAACGTGCCGCTTTGGCTGGCGCTTCAAAAGATGTAGGCGGCCTGGGTGCTGCGTGGGAGGCGGCCCAGGCCGCTGCTTTAAAATCACAGGTAGATCGAGATCGCACGAAACAAACATATGATCGTTATCGTCGCGGATCAGTTGGGCCAAATTCTCCGTTTTCCGCGCAAGAAGTAGAAAATCGCAAGCAATTATACCTGGCAAGTGAAGCGACACTGGAATCAATGCAGGCGAAAGAAAAGCAGGCCCGTCTCGCATTTGAATCTAATATAGATGGTACCAATCCAAAAGTGGCGCAACTGCAAGCAGAATTAGAAAAGGCTCTGTATGATCTTGATCAGACTGTTGTGCGTGCACCAACGCGAGGTTATGTCACACAAGTCGCACTGCGCCCGGGAATGATGGCGGCAAGCTTGCCATTAAGGCCCGTCATGGTGTTCGTGCATGATGAGGGAAATTATTATGTTGCATGGTTTCGGCAAAACAGCATGTTGCGTCTGCAACAAGGCGATGAAGCGGAGGTAGCATTTGACGGTATTCCAGGTCAGGTCTTTGCCGGTAAGGTTTCGATGGTCCT
The DNA here is from genome assembly GCA_945787155.1 of uncultured Gammaproteobacteria bacterium. Taxonomy (GTDB): domain Bacteria; phylum Pseudomonadota; class Gammaproteobacteria; order SZUA-140; family SZUA-140; genus SZUA-76. Next base: position 3,542 of record CALZHD010000165.1, read on the forward strand.
TCCTGCTATGTCGGAGGGTCAGGTATTACCCACTGGTAATCTTATTAATCCTCAGCAGGCGATACGGCCGGGACGTATACCCGTGTTGATTGACATAACTGATTCAGAGTTTGAACAGTATGTAGATAAGGTTCCTGGTGGTGCGTATGCACAGACGGCAATCTATACAGAGCATTTTCATCATGTGGCAATTATGCGCAAGGTATTATTACGTATGTCTGCGTGGATGAATTATTTATTTCCATTTCATTAATTAAACGCAACTTATTTATAGGTTTTAAAAGGAGTGTGACATGGGTTTTCGAAGAATATTTATTATCATGAGTACATTGGTTTTTGGCTTATCGATGCATGTGCAGGTCTATGCAGAAGAATCGCTAGCTGAATTTAGCGTAAAATTTGAGTCTGCTCGAGCGATTGTCAATGCTGAAAGAAGCTCCTTGGTAAAACTTAATATGAACTTTAGCTAATACATATAATGAGAATAATCTAACTGATGCAAAAGCAGATGGATTGCTGAAAGAATTCCTGTCAATCGAGTCTGCCAAGGTTAAGCTTAAAAAATCATATATTAAAAAGTTTAAAAAAGTTTTATCTGTTAAAAAAGTCGCTAAATTTTATCAAATTGAAAATAAAATGGATACGATACATGATGTTGGTATAGCTGGTCAGGTACCACTTATTGAATGATGTTCACTGACAATCTAATTGGGTATTAATTTATGAATTTAGGAAGTTTATTGATAGTGTCATTTATGGCGCTTAGTTTTACTGGATTATCAATTGCTGGAGCAGGCGAAATAGTTAAACGTCAACAAACGCCTGTAAAGAAATCAATGCAATGGCTTGCGCCAGGTGATACCGCTAAGAGTGAGTTTGATTTTGGTGAGGCTAAAGCAATATTACGTGGTGACGGTGAATGGTTTATCGAAGGAATGGTGAAACATAACAGGGTGCGTTGTGCGACCTATCGGTTGGGGATTCGATTTGGTGTGGGTTCGAAAGGTTGCGCAAACGTGGAATGGATTGCTGAGCCTATATATGCATCATCACGTAAACAATGTAATAGTGCAATACTGAATCATTCTGGTGGCAATATCATGCCTGAACTTAGTGCCGATTTTGAGAAAATCACCTGTGCCCAGAAAGTAATAAAATGTAGTGGCGTATGTAACTAGATATTTGTTTAATGGAAGAGATTGTAGCGTGGTGCCTG
>CALZHD010000166.1 GCA_945787155.1 uncultured Gammaproteobacteria bacterium
CATAATTTATTTGGAGAGTTACCATGGCAAAATATTTTCGTCGTAAAAAGTATTGTCGTTTTAGTGCAGAAGGGCTTGTCGTTGATTACAAAGACATCTTCATGCTGAAAAATTACATCACCGAAACCGGTAAGATCGTTCCGAGCCGCATTACTGGCACCAGTGCCAAGTATCAGCGTCAGCTCGCGACGGCAGTCAAGCGTGCGCGTTTTCTTGCGCTGCTGCCTTACTGTGATTCGCACTAGACTTATAGTTGGGATAGATTCACACCAACGTGTCTGCTGCGGATTGATTCGGAACAGCCGCTGGCGTTGAAACAGAACTGATATCATGAAGGCATTAGCATCATTTATCATGCGTGGCAGAACACAGGCAACACTGGTTGCCGTGGTGGGTGCCGTATTGTCGCTGGTGATTCCGCCGTTGAGTCATCTCTCCGGGGCTACGATTGGCCTGGTGACCTTGCGCAACGGTCCCAAAGAAGGGCTGTTTTTAATGCTCGCGCTGGGGCTGCTGATGGCGGTGATCGGCTCGATGTCGTCACTCGAAGGTGGGCTGGTACAGGCCTATGTGATTGGCATGATGTTGCTTTCGGTACCGGTATTGATCGCCGCGATTATCCTGCGGATGACCCGTTCACTGGGACAGACGCTGACAGCCATTGCACTGATGGTGGCGCTACTGGTGTTACTGGTCAATGCGCTATTGGGGGATACCGCTGCGTGGTGGCGCGCTGTGCTCGATAGTGTCATGGCGCCGATGTTGAATGAGGCACAGCTATCGGCGGAAGAAGCGGATCAGATGTTGAGTGGTATGGCACGTATGATGACCGGACTGGTCGCGGCAGTGCTCCTCTATTCAACCATGATCAATCTTTCGCTAGCGCGCTGGTTTCAGGCAATGTTGTATAACCCGGGTGGTTTTCAGCAGGAGTTCCACTCACTCTTCATCGAGAAGCGTGTTGCGATTGTGGCGGCGTTGATTGGTGCCGCCGGCATGGTCTTTGCCGCACAGGGTGGCATTACGCAAGACCTGATGATATTAGTGGTTGCGCTCTTTTCCATCCACGGTCTGGCACTTGTGCACGGTGTGGTGGGGATTTCCGGCATGGGACGTGGCTGGTTGATAGCACTCTATGTCGGGTTACTGATAGTGCCACCTCATATTGCAATGATGCTGGCGATGGTCGGTTATATCGATAGCTGGGCAGACATCCGCGGACGTCTGCGCAAGAAGCACGGCGCGCATCGTACGTCACGTGATGATGATCACGACGATGACGATACACCGCGCAATGAAACGCCAGATGATGATGAGAGACGCTGAAACGCGGGTTGTGATGAAGTTCGAACAGATGAGTTTATAGGTTTAGTTTATATTTTTAGTTAATATGCTACGTAACGAGGTATATAGAGATGGATGTTATTCTTCTTGAGAAGGTAGAAAATTTAGGTGGTTTGGGAGACGTAGTCTCAGTTAAGGGTGGATACGGTCGTAACTACCTGATCCCTGGTAAAAAGGCAGTACCGGCAACCGCGTCAAACCGTACTGATTTTGAAGCACGTCGTGCAGAACTGGAGGCCGCCGCCGCGGAACTACTCTCCGCAGCTAACGCACGTGCGACAGTATTGGCAGAGAAAGCGATCACAATCGCCTGTAAAGTGGGCGAAGAAGGCAAGCTGTTTGGTTCCGTAGGCACCGCCGATATCGCAGCTGCATGCGCCGCCGCAGGCACCGCGGTTGATAAACGCGAAGTACGTCTACCTGAAGGTCCATTCCGCCAGGTCGGTGAGTATCAGGTAGCGATTCACCTGCACCCTGAGGTGAATGCAGAAATCACAGTACAAGTGGTTGCCGACGAGGCATAATAAGCCTGTGCTGTTGTGGTGACGGCAAGCTGTGATTTACGACAAGCTCCGTTTACTACAAAAAATGTTTAATCTCACCCTCTATTGTCAGCAACGGCAGTCGAGGGTGAGTTGTTATAGGAAAGGGCCGAAGAACTCATATGCAAGACTTTGCCGATATCGCGAACGCGCTTGAGCAGATGCCCGACCAGTTTTCGGATCAGGAGTCAGACTCCTTCAAGGTGCCTCCGCATTCGATAGAGGCAGAGCAGGCCGTGCTTGGCGGGCTCATGCTCGACAACAACGCGTGGGACAAGGTTGCTGATCTGCTGGTACAGGATGATTTCTATCGTCGTGATCATGGCTTGATCTTCCACGCCATCGCTATCCTGGCCGACAGCGGCCAGCCATGTGATGTCGTCACCATCTCCGAATGGTTGAATAATCATGATGAACTGGGCAATGCCGGTGGGCTCCCTTACCTCGGTTCACTTGCCAACAACACACCTAGTGCCGCCAATATAAAATCCTACGCGGGTATCGTACGAGAGCGCTCGGTACTGCGTCAGCTGATTCGGGTGGGTACCGAGATTACCGATAGCGCCTTCAACACCGAAGGTCGCGATAGTATTGAGCTGCTCGATACCGCAGAACAGGCGGTCTTTAAAATAGCAGAGCAGGGGTCACGTAGCGATAAAGGTTACAAGGCGGTCTCTGAGCTATTGGCCAATGTGGTTGATCGTATTGATATGCTGGCGTCGCTCGACTCCTCGATCACCGGCATTCCCACCGGTTTTGATGATTTCGATGAGATGACCGCTGGACTTCAGGAGTCTGATCTCATTATCGTTGCTGGTCGTCCATCGATGGGTAAGACGACTTTTGCAATGAATATCGCCGAGTATGTGGCGATCAAAGGGCAACGCTCGGTGGCCGTCTTCAGTATGGAGATGCCCGGCGAGGCGCTGGTGATGCGTATGTTGTCATCGCTGAGTCGTGTTGATCAAAACAAGGTGCGTACCGGTAAACTGGATGATGACGACTGGGCCAGTTTGACCTCATCGATGAGTCTGCTGAGCGAATCCAAACTGTTCATTGATGATACCGCGGCGCTGTCGCCGACGGAGCTGCGCGCCCGCGCACGTCGTATCAAACGGGAGCATGATCTGGATCTGGTGGTGATCGATTACCTGCAGTTGATGCAGGTACCGGGCAGTAGTGAAAATCGTACCAATGAAATCTCTGAGATCTCACGTGGCCTGAAGACGCTGGCCAAAGAACTCTGTGTACCGGTGATTGCACTATCGCAGCTCAATCGATCTCTGGAGCAGCGTACCGATAAACGCCCGATGATGTCAGATCTACGTGAGTCCGGTGCGATCGAGCAGGATGCCGACGTGATCTCCTTCGTCTATCGCGATGAGGTCTATAACAAGGAAGACCCTGATAACAAAGGGCGCGCCGAGATTATCATCGGTAAACAGCGTAACGGCCCGATCGGCATGGTACCGCTCACCTTCAACGGCAAGTATACCCGTTTCGATAACTACACCGCCGATCGTGACTATTACGACGGGGGATATGAATGACGCGTGCCGCTGAGGCGACGATCGACCTACAGGCGCTTCAACATAATTTGCAGCGGGTGCGTGAGTCCGCTGCGAATGCTCGTGTCATCTCTGTAATCAAGGCCAACGGT
>CALZHD010000167.1 GCA_945787155.1 uncultured Gammaproteobacteria bacterium
ATTGACGCCGATAAAGATATCCTGCGCCCCTAGCACTTCCGCCCAGCCCAGTGCCAGTGACAAAAAGATGGTGTTACGTGCGGGCACATAGGTCACTGGTATACCCGCTTCTAATTGCGCTGCTTGCGGCACGTCGATGTCAGGGTCAGTGAGTGCTGAGCCCCCGATACTGCCGAGATCTATCCGAATGGTTTTATGTGCAGTGACTAACGCCTGTGCTGCGATAGCCACGGCGGCCTCCAGCTCAAAATTATGACGCTGGCCATAATCAAAACTCAGCGCGTAACAGTCGTAACCGGCTGCTTGTGCCATCGCCAGTACGGTGGTGGAGTCAAGCCCACCGGAGAGCAGCACAACCGCCTTGGGAGACACATCAGACATCTTAATTACTTATCCCTTACTCTTTTACTCTTTTACTCTTTTACTCTTTTACTCTTTTACTCTTTTACTCTTTGCTCTTTACCCTACTTCCCAGCCACATCGCCCCACAGATATTTATGCAGCTGAATCTGCATCCGTACGGGGAGGTGATCTTCAAGAATCCACTCGGCCAGCACCTTTGCATCAAGATCATTATGCACGGCCTGGAATAGTACCTCGTACTGTGAGGGTAGATCATATTCGGTCAGCTTATCTCGCGCCCAGTCATAATCCTCGCGCGAACAGATCACGAATTTTATCTGATCGTTATTTTGTAACCACTGAATGTTTTCGTAACGATTTTTTGATTCTTCACCAGAGTCCGGCGTTTTGAGGTCCATCACCTTCACCACACGTGGATCGACCTTCGAGACATCGATCGCACCACTGGTTTCCAGTGAAACCTGATAACCAAGATCACACAGACGCGACAGTAGTGGAAACGCGCCCTTTTGTGCAAGCGGCTCACCCCCCGTGAGGGTGACATGGCGGCATTCATAACTGACAACGTTGAATAGCACCTGATCAAGGCTCATCCACTCACCACCTTCAAAGGCGTAAGCGCTATCGCAATAGCCACAACGCAATGGGCAGCCAGTCAGACGAATAAAAATGGTGGGAATACCGACAGTGCGTGACTCGCCCTGCAGGGAGTGAAAAATTTCAGTCACTCTAAGACGCACTGCGGGCGCCGCCTCATCACTGCGATTATCTTGCGCTTCCGATGCCATGGCTTACGCTATAACTCCTGGTAGATTACGATCGATTGAACCATGCTGGTTGAGATCAAATCAAAACCTGGCTCAATACCCAACACAAACGAGACTGGCTAATGCCCTTCCAGTTTCATGCGATGCAGACGATTATCTGCCAGCTGAGCCGCCGTTGTTTTCGGAAAACGCTCGACCAGATTGGCCAGTGTCTGGCGTGTCTGATCCCAATCCTTCAGCTCATAAAAGGTATAACCTATCTTGAGCATAGCATCGGGTACCTTGGAACTTTTAGGGTAACCATTCAGCACCTTCTGAAACTCTTCAATCGCTTCTGGGTAACGACCTGATACATAGTTCGCCTCACCTATCCAGTACTGTGCATTACCCGAGTACTGACTACCCTGAAAGCGAGCAAGAAAACTCTGGAAGGCGACAATCGCCTCGTCGTAACGCCCTTCACGCAAGATATTTAACGCCTGCTGATAGGCTGATTGCTCCTGTAGTGGATCCAGCGTCGCAGTCGCTGCCGGTGCTATTGCAGCAGCAGGTGCTGCGCCACTACCCCCACCAACAGCAGGTGCCATGAGCGGTGCCGAAGTGAATGTCGGTGCTGAGAGGGCCCTTACTGGCGCAGCCAATGTAGTACGAGGAGTGTCACCCCTGCTATTTGACGTTTGCGGGGCTAAACCAGCTGTAGGTGCACCACTGCCCGACTTTTCCAACTGTAAAATACGGCGATCAATATCGAGATAGAGATCACGTTGGCGCTGCTTAATACCATCAAACTCATGACGCTGGAGTTCCAGTTCACCACGTATTGTCTGCAGTTCTAATTGCAGATCTTCAAGTCGAGCAAGCATCTCAAACAGCGCCTGATTATCAACCAGGCGCTCCAGGCGCGTTATGCGCTGCTCGAGTGGTAATTGACGCGCTGAAAACGCCGGCGCTGAAGCGGATGCAGGCGGTGGCGGTGGTGCCGCAGTCGAAACCGATGATTCATGAATCGGTGGCAGTCCATCCCGTGCCGCAGCAACAGAATGTAAACCCAAAGTCCCGACCACCATTGTCAATACGGCAATCCCTAACCGCTTGCTGCACACAGCGCTCAACGTCTGTAATCCCTAGCGCTGTCTGAGATAGATAATTTCAACGCGACGATTCAGTGACCAGGAAGCGTCGTCATGACCTGTTGCCACTGGGCGTTCCTCACCGAAGCTGACGACTTCTAGCTGATTGCGTGATGCGCCCTGCAAGCCAAAATGGCGCGAAACTGAATTACCACGACGCTCACCCAGGCCGATGTTATATTCACGTGAGCCACGCTCATCAGCATGACCTTCCAGCTTCACCATCGCACCCGGGTTGTTAGCAAGATAGTTGGCGTGCGCTGTAATAATCTCATTGAATTCAGAGCGTACTTTGCTTCTATCGAAATCAAAGTAGATGACGCGCTTTGACAGCAGGCTTGAGGGGTCATCCAGATCCAGGGTTAGCGACTGGCTGCTGATATCGCTGCCATCACTCAGCCCCATGGTCTCGACTGAGCTGCCGCTGTCATCCATGCTGCTACCACTGCTATCGCCACCGCCAAACACGGTGGAACTCTCGGTGCCACTATCAGCGCCAAGCTGGCCGTCATCCATGGTATCTGTGGGTGCACTGGCACAACCCGCCAGAAACATAACAGGTAAGACCAGAATCAGTGCCTTTTTGAGAATATTCATCAATCACTCCTAAAATTTATTAAATTACGTGCTTCTTGCTCAATCTATCGGTGGTATGGTGACCATACCGGTTCACGGGCTTCACCTTCTTGAAGTACCAATCTTTGACGTACCCTGCCATCAACTGACACAGCAGACAAAACCCCTCTGTTCTTGTTCTCAGTGGCATAAATGATCATGCTACCATTCGGCGCAAAACTTGGCGATTCATCCAGGACAGAATCTGTCAGCACCTGCAGCGCGCCATTTTGCAGATCCATCACTGCAATCCGATAAATATTGCCATTTCCATGAACCATTGCCACCATGCGTCCATCTGGAGAGAGCGTGGCGCGTGCGTTATATTCTCCTTCAAACGTCAGGCGCTTAACCTGCCGCCCAGAGAGCGTTACCTGATAAAGCTGAGGTTTCCCGCCTCTGTCGGAGGTAAATACTATCGCATCTCCCCCCGGAGTCCAAACAGGTTCTGTATCAATTGCATAGCTGGTGGTCAAACGCGTCAGCTTTTTATTCAAAAGATTCATCACATAAATATCTGCGCTACCGCCTTTAGAGAGCACCATTGCCAGCCGCGTGCCATCCGGTGACCAGGCGGGCGCGCCGTTAATGCCTCGAAACGAGGAGATCTTTTCGCGCTTACCCGAACGGACATTCTGGGTATAGATTGCCGGTCGACCCTTTTCA
>CALZHD010000168.1 GCA_945787155.1 uncultured Gammaproteobacteria bacterium
GATGCCGGGCGGGATGGTAATGATGTCATCGCCAGCCAGCGCATTCGCTTCCTGTACCGCGGCGCGCAAGGTGCATGTCGCAGTGGCCGTTTCGCATAGACCATCGCCGGCGGAGATGTCGACAGCATCGGTGGTTGAGTCGACAATGAATTCAACTGCATGAGCGGAAAATGACATTGCTCCAATGAGCGTGGCCGCACAGAATTTGATGAACTGTTTTGATCGCATTGTCAGGTATCCCCCACTAACCCTGTCGCAAATCCATTTGAGTTCAGATGGCATGTCTAATGATGGTGTGTATAACATTATATCGACCTGAAGCGGCTATCTATGATGACAAAAGTATGATGGACATCACAGAATCAGGGCTGGAAGCGTTGTCTTGAGATTGATTGGTATCGAATAACTAAACTATCGGCATTGGTTGTGTCTGCTTTTGCCAGGTTTGGTTACTGCTCTCTTGTTTAGGTGAAGAATGTCTCCGTTAGCCCATCTTTTGGAGGACGGAAACATGCTTAAGCTCAATCACATTCAAAAATTCACAATATTACTCGGTCTGATATTCATCGCCAGTGGCGCGCAGGCGGCGGGCCTGTTGACTCCCGTCAATGATAAGCTCGCGGCACTTCAAATCAAGCAACATCATGTTGATGTCATTATTGAAGATGGTTACGCCATCACGCGGGTGGATCAGCATTTTCATAATCCGCACGGTCGTGACCTTGAGGCGATCTACTCTTTTCCAGTGCCGCAAAAAGGGACGGTAGCGGAGTTTACGGTGTGGATCGATGGCAAGCCTGTCACTGGTGAGGTGCTGCCGCGTGATGAAGCACGACGCATCTATCAGGAAGAGAAGGCGGCGGGACGCGATGCAGGACTTACCGAGAAGGATGAGTACCGCACCTTTGATATTCGAGTCTCACCGGTACGCGCCGGACAGGATACGCGTGTACGCTTCGTCTACCTGCAACCCGCTCACGTGGATAGTGGTATCGGGCGTTATGTTTATCCACTGGAGGAGGGCGGTGTTGACGAACAAAAACTGGCCTTCTGGCATGGTAATGATCAGGTTGAAGAACAGTTTAGTTTTAATCTTGAAATAAAATCGGGCTACCCGATTGATGCGGTACGCGTGCCCAATCAGGGGCAGGCCAGCGTTAAACAAAATGGACCAGGCGCATGGAATGTAACGATGAGTGCGTCAAGTTCAGTCAATCAAATTAATCACGAAGAAGCGGGTAATAGTACTGTTGCTGTAGTACCAAAAACCACTAAGGCCTTCACGCTGGATCAGGATCTGGTGGTCTATTGGCGACATCAGCAGGGGCTGCCCGGCAGCGTTGATCTGGTGACTCATAAACCAGATGCCAGTGGTCGCGGTACCTTCATGTTGACGGTGACGCCGGGCGATGACCTGCAGCCGATCACTGAAGGGCGCGACTGGGTTTTTGTCCTTGATACCTCCGGTTCGATGAAAGGTAAATACGCCACGCTCGCCGCAGGGGTGCAGAATGTATTACAGAAACTCAATCCGGAAGATCGTTTTCGTATAGTGCTGTTCAATAACAGTACATCGGAGTTGACCCGTGGATTCGCCAGCGCGACGCCTGAGCATGTGAATTACTACACCAATGCCCTGGTCAATGTGCAGCCGGGGGGTGGTACCAATCTTTATGCCGGTATCAAAAATGGTATTGCTTCGTTAAATTCGGATCGTACTAGCGCCATTATTCTGGTGACCGATGGTGTCGCCAATGTTGGTGAGACTGCACAGAAGAAATTCATTGACCTCATCAAGACTAAAGACGTTCGCCTGTTTACCTTCCTGATGGGTAACAGTGCGAATAAGCCACTGCTGGGTGGGCTGACAAAGGCATCGGGTGGATTTGGTATCTCGATCTCCAACAGTGATGATATTAGCGGGCAAATACTCAGTGCCATCAGCAAGGTATCTCATGAGGCGCTGCATGGTGTTACGCTCGATATCAGTGGCGTTAAGATCGCAGATTTGACGCCGGTTGAAATCGGCAGTCTCTACCGTGGCCAACAGCTGGTGTTGATGGGGCATTACTGGGGTGACGGACCTGCGAAGGTGGCGTTGCAAGGGCGCGTCTCCGGCGAAGAGAAACGCTATCGCACTGAGTTCGATTTTCCGGCCAGCTCTAGCGAGAACCCCGAGATTGAACGCCTCTGGGCCTACGCCAGCATTGAAGGGATGATGCAGGAGATCAATAACTTTGGCGAAGATGCGGATATTCAGCAGTCAGTCACCGATATGGCGCTGGAGTATGGGCTGGTGACGGACTACACCTCGATGCTGGTGGTGCGCGATGAGGTGTTTCAGTCACGCGGTATCAAGCGTAACAACCTGGCACGTCTGACGGTTGAGCATGCGGCACAACAACAGCGTTCACAAAGTGCGCCACAGTCACGTCGTGTCGATCAACAGCAACCGATGTATAGCCAGTCGCGTGCCGGTCTTGGAGGGGGTGCCTTTGACCCATGGACATTGGCACTCATGATTGTCTCGTTGATGATTATTCTTCGACGGAGTGAGATTGGCAGTATTGATCAGTCGTGAGTCGTTGGCCTTAACTGACCGTGGCAGCGCAGCCTGCCACGGTACATTTGCATTGCCTGCAATAGTAATCGTTTCTACAGGAGCGTCATGATGAGATTAACCAAAATAAAAATAGCTTTATCGATATCAATGATGATTATAGTTTCGCTATTAACCGGATGCAGTTTCGCGCCTGCGCAACAGTATAAATATAGTGACGAAGTTGAATACCTTTATCCGAAAGGTGTAAGTGCTTCTTCTGGTAATGGCATGTCCGTTGCCGCGCTGCCGTTGCGTATAGGGATTGCCTTTGTGCCCGATAAAAACCCCAGAGGCCCAGGTTCCGCGCTGCTTGAACAACAGAAAATGGCGTTGATGGATAAGGTCAAGATTCAGTTATTACAGGACCCTGTCATTGCCAAGGTCGAACTTATACCATCGTCATATCTATCAACCAGCGGGAGTTTTAGAGACCTCGATCAGATCAGGGGTGTATTTGGGGTTGACACTGTGTTTCTGTTTTCCTTTGAGCAGGCGCAGTATACCGATCGCGGTCTGTTGTCTCTGGGTTACTGGACGGTCATCGGCGCATATTTTATTCCGGGAGAGAAAAACGATACCAGTAGCATGATCAGTGGTGTCGCTTATGATATCCCCCAGCGCCGAATGCTGTTTCGT
>CALZHD010000169.1 GCA_945787155.1 uncultured Gammaproteobacteria bacterium
CATCATTGAGAATGGCTGGGTGGCCACCGCCTGCCGCAGGCCTTCGGCTAACTGTGATGAGCGTCCTGTTGATGCCGCAATTGAGTTGTTGGTGATTCACGGTATCAGCCTGCCAGCGGGTGAATTTGGTGAGGGGTGGATAGAGGACCTCTTTTGCAATCAGCTAGACCCGGCGGCGCACCCCTCTTTTGGTGAAATTTGCGAGCTGCGCGTATCGGCCCATGTGTTGATCCGTCGTGATGGTTCGGTGATCCAGTTTGTGCCGTTTGAAAGACGTGCGTGGCACGCCGGTGAGTCGAGTTTCGAAGGACGTGAGCGCTGTAACGATTTCTCGATTGGCATTGAACTTGAAGGTACCGATGATGTTCCGTATGACCCCGCACAGTATCGCGTGTTAGCACGCCTGGTTCGTCTGTTAATGAGTGCTTACCCTGGCATTACGCCACAACGTATTGTGGGGCATTGTGATGTAGCACCGGGGCGCAAGACCGATCCCGGCCGATCATTTGACTGGGCGCTTTTTCGTGCGACGTTGCAGGACGATACCGTCTCGGTTAAGCGCGGGAGTGGTATTGATGATCATTGATCTACTACGTCACGGTGAACCGGTCGGCGGCCGGCGTTACCGCGGGCAGATCGATGACCCGCTGAGCGACAAGGGCTGGCAGCAGATGCGTGATGCCGTCGCCGCTCATTCACCATGGGATGCGATTGTTACCTCGCCTCTATTGCGTTGTCGTGCCTTTGCCGAAGCGTTGGCAGCCGCGCAGCAACTACCGCTTGTTGTTGAAGATGACTATAAAGAGATCGGTTTTGGTGCGTGGGAAGGGAAGACACGCGCAGAGCTGACAGCGATCGACCCGCAACAGCTGCAACGATTCTACGACGATCCAATAACGTACCGGCCCGAGGGTGCAGAGACGCTGGCGATTTTTTCAACGCGTGTTATCGAGGCATGGCAGCGCATGGTGGATACGCAGCAAGGGCAGCATCTGTTAGTGGTTGCACATGCAGGCGTCATTCGGGTGTTGATCTGTCATGCGCTCGGTCTCTCTTTTGAACAGATGTTTCGACTGCAGATTTCTAATGCATCAATCTCTCGGATTGCATTACAGCAGGGGCAGCCGCCGGCGCTGCAATTTCATAATGGCCGACTGGACATGTTTTAGCCCGCGTTCACCCCTGCTTTGAGGCAATCGCTAGCAGTTGCGGTGTTTCGATCCCTGCTTCGGCGGCCAGTGCAAGTGCGCGTGTCAGTCTGGCGGGTGCCGAGCGTCCCATGCATTTGTGATCCGGGTCGCCATCGAAAGCCGCGACCATACCATCAATCAGCGCATTGCGCGGTAGAGTGGTACCCGTTAGGTGTTCCTGCAGATCGATGATTTCGTTGGCGACGGCGGTCGCGAACTCACGGTGTTGTGTCCATAACTCGCCGACGGTGCCGCCGGTTTTTATACCCGCAATGTTTGACGTGAGGATGTAGACATTTTTACGTACCAGCTCAAAAAGTAATTCATCATCACTACTGAGTCGCTTGCATGCGATATCGATTGACTCCAGCCCTTCCTTTATCAGATCCGCATGAGGGCCGTGTACTGGCGATGGAATGATGACCTTGCTGTCCTGGCCCTTCTTTTTTTCAAACCACACCGAAATCACGGTGGGGGTATCGAGTTGATGTCGTTGCCAGTCACGCGGTAGCAGCTCGTTTTGTAGCAATGCAAGTTTGTTGCGCCATGCGGCGGGGATCTGCTCCAGGGTTGGATGCAGGTCACCTTCGGCGACGGCCAGCAATACGAGTTCGGGTTCTGGTATCGCAGCTGCGGTAGCAGGAATCTCCATGTCACGAGTGATGGGGTAGACCGGGTGTCCACTGCGCAGAAAGCCACGCGCAAAGACGCTGCCCATTTCGCCCATACCGATAACCACAATCGCAGGCTTCATAAGATCTCCATTATTTATTGTTAGTCTCTAGTGTAATGACAGAAACGATGACAGACTAAGGGGTTCTCTTTGAGTGCCATTGAGGTTCTTCTATTGCATGGCCGCGGGTTAAAACGCGTGCAATCACAAATAGAAGATCCGACAGGCGGTTGAGATAGGCCACGGCATGCGAGTTTAACTCAGTTTCGCGACTAAATGAGATGACGCTACGTTCGGCACGCCGACAGATGGTGCGAGCCATGTGGCAATGTGCTGCGGCGGGGGTGCCGCCAGGGAGGATAAACTCCTTTAGCGGCGGTAGCTCTGCATTCAGCCTTTGCAACTCCTCATCCAGTTGTGCGATAGCCTGTTCGGTGATAAAGCCCTGCTCGGGCATGCTTAGTTCGCCGCCCAGGTCGAACATGCAGTGCTGGATGTCGGTCAGCAGTGTGCGGATATCCCCGGGTAGTTCATGGGTCAGTATCAGACCGATACTGCTATTGAGTTCATCGACATCGCCCATGGCCGCAATACGTGGATGATCCTTATTGATGCGGCTGCCGTTTGCAAGGCCAGTAGTGCCGTTATCCCCGGTGCGCGTTGTAATTTTTGAGAGTCGATGTCCCATGGGGAGTCCTAAATGATCTGAATAAAACAGTCATTGTAGCGTTAGTTTCGATGTGAGGGTAGAGGATGGGGGTGGTTATTGCTGCTCTGGAATGATGTCTGCTTTGGCCTTGCCTCCACTACCTAATACCGAGCCGATTTTTTTGATAATTCTGCCGACGGTCATGCCGACGGCAGTACCGACGCCGGGACCAAGCACTGACGTGCCGATGACGCCGCCGATGATGGCGTCATTGGTGAGTCTCAGGTTGGGGTCGCTGACGGTACCGCTGACTTTAAGCGGAGCGCTAATGATTGAGGCCGTTTTGCGCAGTGCCACAGTGACTTCGCCTTCCAGTTCATCTTGTGGATTGATATTGATGTTGCCACTGGCACTTATTGAGTCGGAAATGATATCAAGGTTGGTGACGGTAATATGGTTGTTTTCGAATTTTGCATTCCCACTCAGGTGTTGGAATACGGTCTCGCCGCCGTGAGAACCTTCTTTTGAAAGTGTGGTGCTCGCCTTTTCAAGATCAGCTTTGAAAATTTTGCCGTCAGCCATTCTGAACTCTCCCGATAGATAGGGGCGATCCAGTAGTGTTTCATTCTCACTTGCAGTGAGCGCGAATTCAGCATTGGCATAGAACGTTCCAGTGGTGACTTTTTCATCGATAAACCCTGAGAGGAA
>CALZHD010000170.1 GCA_945787155.1 uncultured Gammaproteobacteria bacterium
TTAGTCAGCGTGCATAGGAATATCTAAACACGCTTTGAATAAGCACAAAAATATTGTGATTAACCATGAAAGAGATCATTACCGCTTTATCAGCCTTTTTCCTGCTGCTACTTTTTATATTAATCACCCCAGGTGAACCACTGCCCATTTCAACGGCACTTAAAAAAGAAAATGAAATAACGTCATATGGAAAAAAGGAAACTCCCCAACAATTCCCTGAATTCCACGACCAAACACTAGACGCCAATATCACCTTTTCGCACCATCAGGGAGATTCCTCTCTAACAGGGCTCGATGAGGTTCTCGGTGCGGGCGCCTGTGCGCTGGATTATGATGCCGACGGGCTGATTGATCTGTTCCTGGTAAACGGCAGCGGGCAAACCCGTTACTATGGAAAACAACACTGGTGGCAGAATAAAAGCGGACACGCACTTTATAAAAACCTTGGTAATAATCAATTTGAAGACGTTACTGCTCGTAGTGGACTGACAATGCAATCGTGGGGAATGGGGTGCGTTAGTAGCGACCTCGATGGCAATGGCTACCCGGATCTGTTGATTACCAACCTCGGAGAAAACAGTTTATTCAGGAACAACGGTAACGGTAGCTTTACCGACGTTACACAGCAGAGCGGGATTAATGGTAATGGCTGGTCAACCTCCGCCGCCGTTGCCGACTATGATAATGATGGATTACTGGATATCTATATAGCCAATTACGTTAATTTCCACAAAGGCAATAAGACCTATGAACCTGGAAGCCAATTCGTACAAGATATCCCGATGACTTTCAACGCTGCACTCTATGATGCTCAAGCCAACAAACTTTATCGAAATCTGGGTAATTTCAAGTTTGAAGATACTAGCAATGACAGCGGCAGCGCCAATCCTGATGGTCGCTCCCTGGGGGTTATGTGGGAAGACCTCAATAATGATCGTTATCCTGATATATATATCAGCAATGATAGTGGTGGCGGTGCCAATACGCTGTTGATCAACCAGGGTAATGGGAAATTTATGAAAAGCGACACTCAGACGAATTTGAGTACCGCACAAGGACATCAAGGCATCGCCAGTGGCGACATCGACAATGATGGGGATATTGACCTTACAGTCAGTGGTAACAACAGGCAACCTCGCCTACTGCTTATCAATAAACAAGCAGATAATGACAACAGTGATAACGTGCAATTTCAGGATATGAGCAACACACTTGGACTAAGTAAAAAAGGTTTTGCTGGTTACTCTGGCTGGAGTTCAGGCCTATATGATTTTAATAATGATGGCTGGCTCGATCTGTTAGCTGTTAATGGACTGATTACACCGGATCCCGATGCAAACAAGATACCGCAGGGCCAAAACAAGCAATTATGGCTGAATCAGGGGGAAGGTTCTTTTTCCGATGCCACCCTGCATTCAGGGATAGCGCTTATGGATACCCAATCAGCACGCGGCAGCGTGTTTGCAGACTTTGATAACGATGGTGATATCGATGTCTATGTCGCCCATAATAATGACCTGGGGCAGTTGCTCATCAACCATCTTCCCCCTTCACATAACTGGGTAGGTATACAACTGATCGGGACTGGCTCCAACCGCGATGCCATTGGCAGCAAGGTGTGGCTTAACAGCGAAACGAGCCACCAATCTAGACAAGTTACTCGAGGCGGTGGCTTTCAATCGTCCAGCGATCCCAGGCTCCATTTTGGTCTTGGATCGATAACAGGCCCAGCTTCACTCACCGTACAGTGGCCAGGGGGTGAGCGTTCAACCTATAATGATATCCCACTCAACCGACACCTCGTTATTAATCAATCCCAGCCAGACATAAAGTTATTGGCACCACCCCAAATGCTGGCAGAAACAGAAACAGGATTACGCCTCAAAATCGGTATTGAGCAACCGAGGAATCGTGCCCGTTATCTTGGCTGGTTATTAACTACTCAGGATGTAAGCAACAGTACCGATGAACTGGAGACTGCACTAAACGATGATAGCCCCGAGGTACGCCTTGCAGCCATTGCATTGCTTGCGCAATATAAAACAGCGGATGGCCTGCGCCTACTGGTTAAATCACTCAGCAACGCTAACGTCGATGAACGCATCGCCGCGATCAACGCGATTCGTCACTATGAACAGGAAGCATCGATTCGATGGTTACTGCGAATGTTTAAAGACCCCTCCCCCGACGTTCGTATCGCAGTTGCTGAATGTTTCGCCTTTTTCTTCCGTGAAGAAGAAGCGGTAGTGCATCGAAAACAGCTCGCAATCCCTTATTTAATCCGCTTACTTGATGATAAGCATGCCAGTGTCAGAATCGCCGCCATTCGTGCACTCGGTGATGCTGAGCGCTACCGTGCCGTGGCACCATTGATCGCCCAATTAAGTGATCCCGACAACGGCGTGACAGCAGAAGTTGCACGCGCACTTGGGATGATTCGTGAACAAGCAGCAATCGCCCCATTGCTCACCTTATTGCAAAACCCACCCCAATCAACAAATGTAATGGCACAACTGTTAATCGCCCTAAAGCGACTCAATCATAATGAAACGCCACGCCTCATCGAACAACCTCTATACGCTGACAGTAATTCGGCGCTTCAGGGGCTCTCAGTAATAAACGCCATCCTTACAAACAACAGAGATGACGACGGTGTTGTATTTGACCAAAAGATGCTACTGGGTATGGTCGAACGCTGGTTCTTTAACCCCACCATACATAATGCCTTAACTCAACAGGCCAACTACAGTAAAGTAGTCAGTCTGGTTTCTGAAATATTAATAAATAGCGGTATTTCAGCATCAACCCGACTCACTGAACACCTGCTTAGTTCTCCATCTGAAACGATACGTGCAAAAATGTACCAGGCACTCATCAAACAAGATGCCATCAACAGAAGGCCGTATGCCATCGCTGGTCTCAACGACCCCTCCCCGCTGGTACGTAAAATAACGCTTGAGATAGCAATGACCCAGAACCTGAACCTGCCCATGGAGGTGCTAATCGATGCCCTGACGGTCAATGAGACAATGCTTGCCGCTATTGGCGCACTATCTCGAATACCTGACGATGTTGTCATCACCAAACTCAACGCAATAAGTATAAATGACACCATGTCACTTGATGCACGGGTCGCATCACTCACCGCACTGGCCAAAATGAGTGCCGACCTTCCTGCACTACCCATCGAA
>CALZHD010000171.1 GCA_945787155.1 uncultured Gammaproteobacteria bacterium
GTCTATGGACTAGTCTTTACATTGGCAGTTGGTGAACGGCTCCTGGCCGGTAGCCGCCTATCACTTGAACGCGCGATATTATTTACCTGTATTGTGATTTATTGAATAGGCACCTGGGGCGTAAAAACACTAATCTTCCTATTCTCTCTTCAGTTCGATTTCCTGTCGATAAAACGATTTCCCTCTTCTGAAATTATGACATGACAAGCGAGAATGTTGTGCGATAATCACCGGAGAAGCAGATGTGTTCAAGTGGTACGTTACTTATCTGGTGGCCTGTTAATGATGAATTCGAAAATGACGGTAGCAAAAATGTTAAAGCGATTAATCGGTGGTGGTGTACTGTTCATTATTTCAATGTCCGCACAGGCGCTCGAGGTGAATTATTTTTTCTGCAAAAAAGGGCTCAAGAGCGCATCGGAAGAGGCTTATGTGGTCGACTATAAAAATAAGTATATTTATCAGGTCGAGTACCGGCCACCACTGGGTGCTGTTAAGCTGACGCGCTTCAGGTTATTGGAAATTCTCGAGCACAATATTCGCGGCGTGATCGATGAGGAATATAGTGGCGATTACCTGTTGGGCGGCGGGGAGTTTGCTTCGCTGCCTAAGAGCCGTATCCGCAAGATGGTCTCACTCGATATGACCAATGGTGTGTTGATGAAGCTCTATACGGGTGCCGGCGATAAGTTTGGCGCCTGTAAAACCGACACCGTTGATACTGTTGACATTGAGTCGCTGTTAAAAGAGAACGGCTTAATCATTAAAAACAATGTGGTTAATTAGCGACTGCAATCTATTGAGGTTATCCTCTTGATCTACTGACGGCAGTTTTAGCCTTGCCTGGTTGACGTTTGTTCAGGCTCTTCTTTTTTGGTTTGATTTTCTTTGCGGCTGCCTTGGCTTTACGATAAATCACAATAACAGTACCGATCTCCTGAATCAGGTGGCCGCCAGTTTCAGTGCAAATCTGTTCTCTGACTTGAATTCGAGCGGCTTTGTCGCCACAACTAAGTTTGATCTTGAGCAGTTCGTGGTGTTCGAGTGAAAGCTCAATTTCATTTAATACAGCGGCAGTTAATCCCGAGCTACCTACCGTGACCACCGGCTTGAGTGCGTGTGCCAGTGTACGAAGTTTACGTTTCTGTTGTTGGTGGAGTATCTCTTCAGCGGCCATGTCTGTTTCCTGGTTCAATCGGCGAAAAATAGCGGCATAGTATACTGCTATACTCTATCGGGTAGTGAAAAATTAACAAATAGGTAGAACTCTGGAACTGGCACGATGAAAAAACATCAAAGTAAACAGCAGTGGCTTGATGAGCATGTCAATGATGAATATGTCAAAAGAGCACAAAAAGATGGCTTTCGCTCAAGAGCGGCCTATAAATTGCTAGAAATAAATGAGCGTGACCAAATTTTGTCACCTGGAATGAAGGTCGTAGATCTTGGTGCAGCACCGGGTGGTTGGTCACAGGTAACCACAAAAATTGTAAGTAAAAAGGGGCGGGTTATCGGATTGGATCTGTTGCCAGTTGAACCAGTGAATGATGTGCAATTTTTGCAAGGTGACTTCAGAGAAAATGATGTTTACGAGGCGCTTATGACTCAGTTACAGGGCGAAAAAGTGGATGTTGTGATATCAGACATGGCCCCTAATATCAGTGGTATGGGGACGGTTGATCAGCCTCGAGCAATATATCTTGCTGAATTGGTCCAGGAATTTGCGCACAAAGTATTGAAAAAAGGCGGGTGTGTGTTGGTAAAGTTATTTCAGGGCGGTGGCTTTGATGAATATGTTAGCGGAATGCGGCGTGATTTTGAAAAGGTACATATTCGAAAGCCTAAGGCTTCACGAGCACGTTCTCGTGAAGTCTATGTTATCGCGAAAGGATATTTGAACTAATTGCGTGGATTGTATTGTTAAAATGTGGCCATACCTATTATATTAGGCATTAGGTGTGACCGAATGGAAAGCCAATTTCTGTGAATAGAGGATATTATTTTGAACGACATGGCTAAAAATATCGTTTTGTGGGTGGTTATCGCGGTAGTGTTGATATCCGTGTTTAATAACTTTGGGCCGCCCCAGGCGCCTGCGAGGACGCTTTCATACTCTGAGTTTATTGAAGAGGTGAGAAGCGGTGTCATCCGCGAAGTAGAGATTAAAGGACGTAATATCCGGGTCACTACACAGGCGGGTGAAAAATTTATGACCTATAGTCCGGGTGACCCTGGCCTTGTTGGTGACCTGCTCGAAAACCGTGTCACGATCCAGGCACGTCCACAGGAAGAGCAAGGCGTATTCATGCAGATCTTTATCTCATGGTTCCCGATGATATTGCTGATTGGTGTATGGATCTTCTTCATGCGTCAAATGCAGGGCGGTGGTGGTGGCGGTGGCCGCGGTGCGATGTCATTTGGGCGTAGCAAGGCGCGCATGCTAGGTGAAGATCAAGTTAAGACGACCTTTGCTGATGTTGCCGGTGTCGAAGAGGCAAAAGAAGAAGTGGGAGAACTGGTCGACTTTTTGCGTGATCCGAGTAAGTTCCAGAAGCTCGGCGGTAAGATTCCTCGGGGTGTTTTGATGGTCGGCTCTCCCGGTACCGGTAAAACCTTGCTGGCGAGAGCGATTGCTGGCGAAGCCAAGGTTCCTTTCTTTACCATTTCAGGTTCTGATTTTGTTGAGATGTTTGTCGGTGTCGGTGCCTCACGTGTACGCGACATGTTTGAGCAGGGAAAGAAACATGCGCCATGCATCATCTTCATCGATGAAATCGATGCCGTTGGGCGTCATCGTGGTGCTGGACTTGGTGGTGGTCATGATGAGCGTGAGCAGACATTGAATCAATTGCTGGTAGAGATGGATGGTTTCGAGGGCAATGAAGGTGTGATTGTGATTGCTGCGACGAATCGTCCCGATGTACTTGATCCTGCGTTGTTACGCCCAGGCCGTTTTGATCGTCAGGTGGTTGTACCCCTGCCAGACGTGCGTGGTCGTGCGCAGATTCTACGCGTCCACATGCGCAAGGTACCTGCTGGTGATGATGTAGAGCCTAATATCATTGCACGTGGTACGCCGGGTTTCTCAGGTGCCGATCTTGCGAACCTTGTGAACGAGGCGGCACTTTTCGCAGCACGCGCCAGTAAGCGTGTGGTGGACATGACCGACTTCGAAAAG
>CALZHD010000172.1 GCA_945787155.1 uncultured Gammaproteobacteria bacterium
CACCGCGATACTTACACAAATATTAGTCAAACGCCTTAAAGAAAGTGAAGCACTCGCCGCAAAGCGCGGCGTTGACCTTGCCAACATGGCACAACTGACCGAATATATCATCCAACGAATGCAGACCGGCATCCTGGTGATCGATCAACATGAAAATATTCGCCTCATCAATGCCTCGGCGCGTAAATTATTAGGGGCAACAACCCTGGCTAGTAGCGGCACACTAAGCAAGCTACCCGATTCCCTGACGCTACAGATAGAACACTGGCAATATCATCCAGACGATGAGCCCCAGCCATTCAAGTCTTCAGAAACAACACCAACCATCAAGCCGCGATTTGCTCGACTGGATGAAAAAAAAGATGCCGGCATGCTAATTTTTCTCGAAGATATGGCGGCTGTTGCCCAACAGGCGCAACAGCTAAAACTGGCATCACTCGGCCGCCTCACCGCCAGTATTGCCCACGAGATCCGCAATCCACTCGGTGCTATCAGCCACGCAGGACAGCTGCTTGCCGAAGCACCGCAACTCGACAAAAGTGAAATTCGACTCACTGAGATCATTCAACTGCATACCCAGCGGGTCAACACCATCATCGAAAATATCATGCAGCTCAACAAACGAGATCGCTCTAACCCCGAGGAGATTGATCTCAACCAATGGCTAGCCTCATTCATTGATGACCTCTACCTTAATGAAGATGTACTACTCTCCCAAATACACTATAGCTTGACTGAAGAGATCAACATCGTACGCTTTGATGCTAGCCAGCTACACCAGATTTTATTCAACCTCTGTCAAAATGGACTACGACATGGCGACGAAAATGGAACGCCACAACTTTGGCTACAGGGTGGGCTCAACAAAGAGTCGAACAGCCCTTATCTTGAGGTAATCGATAATGGCGAGGGCATCGATCCTGCACTTGCCGAACATATCTTTGAGCGTGAGCTGTGCGAGTCAAACCAGGCCCACCTTAACTACATTTCACTTCCCGATGGCGGCGGCTGCTTTCGCATCACCTTTGCCGACCCCAGACGCAGACAGGTAATCTAATATGAGCCAACCGACCGCCCTTATTGTTGATGATGAGCCCGATATCCGTGAGTTACTTGAACTCACGTTACTGCGAATGGGGATTGACTGTTACACAGCAGCGTCTGTAACAAACGCGAAAGAGGTGTTGTTACAGCATCCCGATGTCGATCTCTGTCTGACCGATATGAAACTTCCCGATGGCAACGGCATTGACCTCGTCCAATATATTCAGGGGCGTTATCCCGATATCCCTTCAGCGGTGATCACCGCGCATGGCAATATGGAGTCGGCAGTGCTCGCGCTCAAAGCCGGCGCTTTCGATTTTGTTTCCAAGCCGGTGGATTTAAGCATGTTGCGTTCACTCGTCACCACCGCCCTTAAACTCAGTACAAAAGAGACACAGAATGACGAGCAAGAAACAACGCTCGCACTGCTAGGCAATTCGGTGGAAATTAAAAACACGCGCGCGACCATCGCCAAACTGGCACGCAGTCAGGCACCGGTGCATATCAGTGGGGAATCAGGCACAGGCAAAGAGCTCGCCGCGCGCCTGATTCACGAACAGGGGGGGCGCGCTGACAAAGCGTTTATTCCTGTCAACTGTGGCGCGATTCCAGAGAGCTTAATGGAGAGCGAGTTTTTCGGACACATCAAAGGCAGCTTTACGGGTGCCGCCTCCAACAAAACTGGCCTTTTTAAAGCGGCCGATGGCGGCACACTCTTTCTTGATGAGATCGCCGACCTGCCACTCCACATGCAGGTCAAATTGCTGCGGGCTATCCAGGAAAAATCGATACGCCCCGTCGGCGCTCACCAGGAAATTACCATTGATGTACGCATCCTCAGCGCCACTCACAAAGACCTGAGCCAACTGGTCAAAGAAGGAAAGTTTCGTCAGGATCTCTTCTATCGTATCAACGTGATAGAGCTTCACAACCCGGCACTGCGTGAGCGCAAGGAGGACATCCCCTTGCTCATATCTCACATCCTGCAACAAATTTCCCGTGACACCAGGCAGCAGCGCTCCACGTTGAGCGACGAAGCACTTGAAGCGCTATGCCAATATCACTTCCCCGGTAACGTGCGCGAACTCGAAAATATACTGGAAAGGGCGATGACGCTGTGTGAAGGTAATCATATCAACCTGGCTGATTTACAGTTAACTAAAAACCAGCCTACTAATATCAGTTCTGACACACCCGCCGCCAACACACACACCGATCAAAACAGACACCTTGATCCACTATTAGGTGACGTTGAAAAAGAGACCATCGTCAAAGCGTTAGAACAGACCAAATATAATAAAACAGCCGCCGCCAGGCAGCTTGGCATCTCATTCGGCGCACTGCGTTACCGCATGAAAAAATTAGGGCTGTAATATTGCACATGCACAGATACGCTCAACAACAACTGCGCATTTCCAGCACATCCTGCGCAAAACAACCACGCATCAACCAGCAATATCATATATGAAATACAACATAACTCCCTGTTATGCTATGCAATTATGAGACACATATCACAAAATCAATCTCATAACAGCAGGAACAGGCACATCACCACAAAAAACTAAAGTTTGGCACGGTGCATGCAGATACTACTGTGCGAGGCAAGCATATCTCCGGTATATGGAGAGTAAGAGCAACGCCAGAAAAGCTAAACCATTTATATACTCAGGAGAACATTTATGAAAAAAGTACAAAAAGGTTTTACATTGATTGAATTGATGATCGTGGTGGCGATTATCGGTATTCTTGCCGCAGTCGCTATTCCTGCCTATCAGGATTACATTAAGAAGGCTGCGTACACCGAGATAACTGGCGCCATGGCACCTTACAAACTGGCCATTTCAGAAGCTCATCAAATGGGAACAACCCTTGCTACTATGACTGCCGTAACTAACGGTGGTGCAGTCACAGGTGGTATGCCTCCAACTCCTCAAGCCTCCACTACAAGAGCACTCAACAGCTTATCAATCGCAGCCGGTGGCATAATCACGGCTGTACCTAATGCCTTCAAGGGCCTTCTGGTAGCGGATACTTGTGTGCTAACCCCCGTTGCAGAGGGTGCCGCAGGAAGCGAGCGGTTAGTATGGACATATTCTGGTGAGTGCGTGAACAAAGGTTACGTGAAAAATTAACTTGGCAATCGCCAGGATAGAATAAAATGAAACCCAATAATCTACAAAAGCTGTAAATTATAAGCCCCTCTCACGAGGGGCTTTCTTTTGTGCCCACGAGGAATAACCCGCGTAAGGCGCAATATCTCCTTTTCTTCATTTGTGGGGCCTTGCAACTGAGCGTTTCCATGCCCAATGTTGTTTTAATGCTGCGCAGATCTAATTCTACTTGCCAGCGACTTTTATATAACCCCTTGAGTGCTTCTTTGGGAGTCCTCTGTGCTGATAGCAACGTGGTCACCAGTATTTTTCCACCCACCGCCAGTTCACGCACAGCTAGCAAATCAAGCGTAGCATCATATGCCTGCTACGTCATCGCAATAACCACCTGCCATTGTGCTGCACAGCGGCAGCGTTTCCATTGGGGAAAACAGCCTTTCCCGATATACAGGCAACAACGCTTCTACTGTTGAAAACAGCTACCTTGCAATAATGTAAAGTCATACGCAACATGACAGATCAATCATAAAAGCTTTACTTATAAGGCTGCACCACCTAAACAATTACCAGGCATAGCCGATAATTCTCATACAACTAAGATAACCCAATTAATTCTTATAGTTATGAGCACACCTGCCTCCAATATGAACCTCAGCGGTCTCGCCAGAAAACTGGTGCTGGACGGCCTGCTGGAAGAAGAAAAAGCTATTACAGCGAATGAGCAGGCAACCAAAAAGAAAATTCCTCGGGTGCGCTATCTGGTTGAGAAAGAAATTCTGGACGGCAGCTCCATTGCACATGCGGCTGCACAG
>CALZHD010000173.1 GCA_945787155.1 uncultured Gammaproteobacteria bacterium
TGCCGGTCGACCCTTTTCAAAGGTGACATAAGCGAGTTTTTTACCATCCGGTGACCACGATGGCGACATCAATGGATGGCGAGAATTTAGAATCGCCTGGGGACCGTGCCCATCTGCGTCGGCCACCTGTAGTGAATAACGGGGCTTGCCGGCGGCATCCTGTGCCTGCGTTACATAGGCAACCTGTGTATCAAATGCGCCGCGCTCACCCAGCAGCGCCTCATAGATAATATCACTGATCTGATGGGCCGTCTTGCGTAGATCCGTGCTGCCGCCACGAACATTAAAAGTCTGACCGGTAATTTGCGTGCTGCGAAAGACATCGAACAGAATAAATTGCACCTGATATTGATTATTCTGTAAGGCCCGCAACTTACCCACCACCAGACTTTCGACTCCCAGGCTACTCCAGTTCTGAAAGTTCACCTTCGATGGGTCACGCGGTTTCGCCAGCATGTCACGCTCCGGCAAGGGTGAAAAGCGGCCACTGCGATGCAGATCCGCGGTAATAATCGCGGTAATATCGAGCGGCGCCTCAACCATCGGCCCCTCCCAGCTAAACGGCACCACCGCAATCGGCAGCGCCCCTTTAACCCCCTGGGTGATCTCAATCGTCAACGCCGCCTGAGCACTACTCCCCAGACAGACCATCAACAGCAATAAGCTACGCAAGATAACTTTCAATATTTAGTCCTCAGGATCAAAAACAAACTTCAGCTCACGGAAACGATCAAACAGCGCCCGGTCTGCTGGCAATGGCAGTGGCGAGGCCTTCAACACGGCCGTTTCCACCGAGCGATCAAACACCGCATTGCCACTACTCTTGATAATACGAGCATCAAGCACATCGCCTCCGGGGATTATACGTACCTTCACGGTACAGACCAGCCCCGCCACCGAACCAGCGGGCCGCAACCAGTTACGGGCCACCTTCTGGCGGATGATTTCGACATGCTTATCGACAATCGACTGGTATTCGCGTTCACGCGCGGCATCCAGACGGCGCTGTTCTTCGGCCATCTGCTGCTGACGGATGCGCGCCTCTTCCTTGCGCACACGTTCCAGTTCCTGTTGTTTTTTGCGCGCTTCGGCGTCGCGAATGCGCTGCGCTTCCTCGCGCGCCATCTTCTTTTCAAGCGCAGCCTCTTCGGCCTTCAGTTTATCCAGCTGAGCCTGTTTCTGCGCCTTGATACGCTTCTCTTCAGCGACCCGCTGCTTCTTCGCATCCAGTCTTTTCTTTTCTTCGGCCTTGCGCTGTTTTTCAGCCGTTTTGCGCTTATTCTCTTCGGACTTACGTTTCTTTTCTTCGGCCTTGAGCTTACGCCGCTCCGCTTCACGTTTCTTTTTCAGATCCGCAAGGCGCTGCTCTTCGCGCTTACTTGCCTTTTTCGCATCATCCAGTTTTTTCTGTTGCGCTTCCGCCAGCTTTTTCTTTTTCTCATCGGCGAGACGCAGTTTCTCTATCTCTACCTTGATCTTCGATTCATCCATCACCGTGGCCTGAATCACATGTGGAACAGGCTTAGGTTTGGTTTTCCACTCGAGGCTCATCACGATCACTGCAACAAAAACCACATGCACTAAAATGGAATAGAGCAGAAAACGGGGGGATTTCACCACCCGCTTGATTAATGAATCGTCAGAAACGATCACATTCTTTTTGGCGTTCAAACGACTATGTCCTTCTGTCCGCGAGAGGATTAATCATCCAGCGCCTCAGTCACCAGCCCCACACTCGGTGCCCCAGCCTTCTGCAACAGCGCCATCGCTGTCACCACCGCACCATAATTGACCGCCGCATCGCCACGCACCAGCACCGGGGTACCCGGCTTATACTTCAACACGGCCGCCACGCGCTGCACCAGCAGGTCATGATTGATCCCCTGTTTCGGATCTTCACCCACATTGAGGTAGTAGAGGCCATCGGCATCCACCGACACGATCAACGGCTCCGTCTCGGTCTGCTGCACCGGCTCGGCACTCGCCTGCGGCAGATCGACCTTCACCCCCTGCGTCATCAACGGTGCGGTCACCATAAAGATGATCAACAGCACCAGCATCACGTCGATATAGGGCACGACGTTGATCTCGGACATCGGCCGTTTGCGGATACGTTTAGTGTTCGCCATATGCCCTCAGCGCGCCAATTGTATTTCGTGCATATCGATCACGCCCCTAGCTATGCGCCTGACGATGCAGAATCGACGAAAACTCCTCGAGGAAGTTGTCGTAACGATTGACCAGACGATCAACATCACTGACATAACGGTTATAGGCCACCACCGCGGTCGCAATCAACGCCTCAGCGATGCCGGGAGCGACCATTGCCAGCGTCGCCTGATTGGCGTTACCCAGGGCGCGAAAGGAGTTCATAATGCCCCAAACGGTACCAAACAGGCCAACATAAGGGCTGGTCGAACCGACAGTGGCCAGAAATGGCAGATGGCTCTCCAGTTGATCGATCTCACGATTCATCACCACCCGCATCGCTCGCTGGGTGCCGTCCAGCACTTCACGCGGGGCGATGCCCTCCTGCTGATGGAGGCGCACGAAGGTACGAAAACCGGCCTCAAAGATCGTTGCGGCCCCTTTCATCTCATCCGGCCTTGCGGTGACCTGCTTATGCAGTTCATCCATGCTGATGCCAGACCAGAAGCGTGACTCAAACGCATCCACCGCCTGTTTGGCACTCTTGATCTCATTACGCTTGCGGAAGATCAACGCCCACGATGTGAGCGAGATCAACAGCAGTAGCAGCATCACCATTTGCACGAGAAAACTCGCGCCGGTAATCAGATGCACCAACGACATATCTGCAGTCACAAGGGGTCTCCATCAATAGATATTCTGGAAAAACAGGAGGGGAGCGGAATCTTCGCGCTCAGTAAAGCGAGCGCGCTACTATGCAAATCATCTGTTTTAAGCAGCGCAGTCCTGTGAAACATATGGGGCAGTATCATACCCCGATATTTTCATAAAGACGAGACCGATGTAACGCAAAGACTGTGACAAAGATCGCAATGGTCATAATCATCGTCACTACTGCCCGTCAAATATTTCCTGCACCTGTGTATTCTCTTCGCGCGCCGGCGGTGCCAGGCCAAAGTGTTGATAGGCGTGGCGGGTTGCCAGCCGCCCACGTGTGGTGCGCATAATAAACCCCTGCTGAATCAGAAATGGCTCCAGCACATCTTCAATAGTGCCGCGCTCTTCACCTATCGCGGCGGCAAGGCTATCGACCCCAACCGGCCCGCCATCGAATTTTTCGATGATCGTCATCAACAGGCGACGATCCATCACATCAAAACCGCACGGGTCGACATTGAGCATCGTCAGCGCACGATCGGCGACCTCGGCGGTGACGCGGCCGTCGGCCTTTACTTCGGCGTAGTCGCGCACCCTTCGCAGCAGTCGATTGGCGATACGTGGCGTGCCGCGTGAACGCCGTGCAATTTCCCGCGCACCTTCAGGGGCCATCTCCATGCCGATGATCTGCGCGGAACGCGTCACAATCAGACAGAGATCATCATCACTGTAAAACTCGAGCCGCTGCACGATACCGAAACGATCACGCAATGGCGCGGTCAACGAGCCGGCGCGGGTGGTTGCCCCCACCAGCGTGAACGGTGGCAGGTCGAGTTTGATCGAACGTGCGGCGGGCCCCTCGCCAATCATGATATCAAGCTGATAATCCTCCATCGCTGGATAGAGCACCTCCTCGACCACTGGACTGAGGCGGTGGATCTCATCGATAAAAAGGACATCACGCGGTTCCAGATTGGTCAGCAGTGCCGCGAGATCACCGGGGCGCTCCAGCACCGGTCCGGAGGTGTGGCGCAGATTGACACCGACCTCATTGGCGATAATATTGGCGAGTGTGGTCTTGCCCAGTCCGGGCGGGCCAAAGATCAACGTGTGGTCGAGTGCCTCGCTACGCCGCCGCGCCGCTTCGATGAAGATCTCCATCTGCTCACACACCGCGGGCTGGCCCACATAGTCCGCCAGTTTAGTCGGGCGAATGGCACGATCGATCGCCTCGTCATCAACGCCTTGCGAACTACCACTGATCATGCGATCTGTCTCAATCATGGCTCAATCACGCCTCTCATTTGATCACCGTCGCCTGCAATGCGGCACGGATAATCGCTTCACTGCCGAGCCCTTCGCTCTTAATTGAACGCACCATGCGGCTGGCCTCCTGCGCCTTATAGCCAAGCGCCACCAGTGCACTGACCGCGTCGCCCACGGCATCTTTCCGTTGCGGACTCGCGCCGACCACCTCAACCGCGGTGACCCCTGATGCGCCCGCGACCATCTGTTTATCAAGACGATCACGCATCTCGATGATCAAACGCTCGGCGGTCTTTTTGCCGACACCGGGCAGACGTGTCAACGTCGCACTATCGCCCTCGCGAATACAAAAGGCAAAGTCATCGATCGACATGCCGGAGAGGATCGTCAACGCCATCTTCGCGCCGACGCCATTAATGCGAATCAGGCTACGAAACATTGCGCGCTCCGCCTCCGAGGCAAAACCGTAGAGCAGCTGCGCATCTTCACGCACCACCAGATGGGTATATAAAGTGATTTCGCTATTTTCGAGCGGCAGGGTGTAGAAGGTGCTCATCGTCGCCTCGACCTCATAGCCGACGCCGTTGACATCGATCAACAGCTGCGGTGCCTGCTTCCACACCACCTGTCCGCGCAGACGTCCGATCATCGTGACGCCGCTTCGCGCGCGCTATGCGCCGCTGCCAGGTAATCCAGTGACTGACGAATATTGCTATGACACAGCGCGCAGGCCAACGCATCGGCGGCATCGGCCTGCGGTGTTTCTGTTAGCTTGAGCAATGCAGTGATCATATGTTGCACCTGCGCCTTATCAGCATGGCCACGCCCCACCACTGCCTGCTTGATCTGCGTTGCGCTGTATTCATGCACATCTATCGATTGTGTCACCACCGCACAGATGGCAGCCCCACGTGCCTGCCCCAGCTTTAGCGCTGAAGCAGCGTTGCGCTGCATAAAGACATTTTCGATCGCCATTTCATCCGGTCGGTAATGACCAACGACTTCGTAAATACCTTCATAGATAGTCTTTAAGCGCTCTGGTAGAGTACCGTCTGCGGTACGCACACAACCACTCGCGACATAGGAAACGCGGCTGCCCGAGACATCAATCACACCGAAACCGGTAATGCGGGAACCGGGATCGATGCCGAGAATACGTGTGCTGACAGTACGCGTCATACTGATTTGCTCTGTATTAAACCATTGATTAAACTATCAGCGCGAGTGATCAAAGCTGCGCCATGACCTCTTCTGAAACA
>CALZHD010000174.1 GCA_945787155.1 uncultured Gammaproteobacteria bacterium
CTTCCCTACCGCCAAAATATGACGCTGCTGGATGTATTAATCGCTGTTGGTGGAATATCTGAATTTGCTTCTGGTAACAAGGCCTCTATTGTGCGTGAAAATGATGCTGGCGTAGAAAAGATTCGTGTGCGCCTTGATGATATGTTGAATGACGGTGACATGAGTCAAAATATGTTGATGCAGCCGGGTGATATTCTTGTGATCCCAGAAAGTATCTTTTAGAGGTTTCTAATGCAAGAGATGCTTCAAGAGCTGTTTCCCCACCTTCGTGCCATCTGGCGCTATCGTTGGCAGGCGTTACTGGCTGCCTGGTTGGTTGCGGTCGCTGGGTGGGTGGTTGTCTCGGCCTTGCCAGACAAATATGAGGCAAATGCGCGAATCTATGTTGATACAGACTCCATCCTGTTGCCGCTACTCAAGGGATTAGCAGTTCAAACAGACGTTGATCAACGTCTGTTGGTAATGACGCGGACACTGCTGAGTCGTCCAAATCTTGAAAAAGTCGTACGTGAAGTGGATCTTGATCTGAATCTTGTGACTCCAAAAGCAAAAGAAATGTTGATTGAAAGATTGGCAGAGGAAGTCAAGCTTGTGAGCCAAAAAAAACAGCCAAACCTCTATACCATTACATATACTCATCACCAGCCCGCTACAGCAAAGCAGGTGGTGCAGGCATTATTAAGCATTCTTGTGGAAACGACATTGGGGGATTCTCGTCAGGATTCAGACAGCGCACAACAGTTTCTTGCACGACAGATTAAGGAGTTCGATGCGCGCCTGGTCTCTGCTGAAGAGCGTCTGATGGAATTTAAGCGTCAGAACTTTATGGTTTTACCGAGTCAGGAGGGTGGTTTTTTTCAGGACCTTAAACAGGCTGAGCAAAGCCTTGAAGCGGCAGAACTCGAGATGCGTGAGGCTGAATTTTCACGTAATGCACTTGAGCAGCGTCTGCTTGAATTTGTTACCAGCTTTAAACAGGGAAAAATTATTGGTGAAAGTCGCTACGATGAGCGTCTGCAATCAATGCAGGCCCAGCTAGATGAAAATAAACTTCGCTTTACAGATGCGCATCCCAATATTATTGAGTTAGAGCGGGCAATTAGTGAGCTGGAACGGCTTAAGGAGCTGGAGGCTCAGAGCAGCGGTGGATCTCTAAGTGAAGTATCAAGGCCGGAGGACTCAAGGTTGCATCAAGAATTGACGTTGGCCTTGACGCAGGCAAATGCCAGGATAGCATCACTTAGTGTTCGGATGAATGAATTTCAACGGCGTGTAGAAGTGCTTAAAGAGCAGATTACGACGCTCCCTGAGGTAGAGGCTAACCTACTCCGTTTGACGCGCGATTACGATATCACAAAGGAAAAATATGGCGAATTGGTAAGTCGATACGAATCGGCGAAGTTGTCTGAGTCTGCAGGTCAGACGGGAGATAACGTCAAGTTCAGGATAATCGATCCACCATGGGTTCCCGTCACGCCTTCTGAGCCTAACCGAGTGTTTTTATTAAGTGTTGTGATGGCTGGGGCACTTGGTGTTGGTATGGGGATTGCGGTATTGATCGGCTTTGTTCGGCCAGTGGTCTACGATATGTATGGCCTGGCAAAAATAACAGATATCTCTATTTATGGTGCGGTGAGCCGCCTTGATAGTGGGGTCTCTACGGTCACCATGTTCATTAGAACCCAAGTTTCTTTTTTTATGTTACTGCTGCTTCTGCTGGCAAGCTATGGTGGCATTCTCTTTTTGAGTATGAAAGGCTACCGCTTGCTTGAGCTAGCTGAGCATGTGAAGGCCTTGTTATGAGTAGCATTGAGAAAATGATGGAGCGTCTTGCTCAGAACGAACAGGATAAAGATAACAATTCTCGGCATGAGCAAGATGATCCGATTCCAGAGCGTGTTGTAATGAAAGCGGCAGAAACTCTGGTAGGCTCGCAGATGTCCAGTGATAAAGATCAGAGTCTGGGTAAGGCTGAGGCCGCTCGCTCTGATGGTAAGCAGCTACTGAAATTGCAGTTAGAGAACCTGGTTGAAGCGGGCTACCTTCCTGATGATTATGAGGCGTCCTCTCAGTTTAGAGAGTTTAGGAGGATCAAACGGCCAATCCTGAGAAAGGCGTTTTCAACAGAAGCGACAATGAATGGGTTATTCCGAAACCTGGTGATGATCAGTAGCGCATTGCCAGGCGAAGGCAAGACTTTTTGTGCGATTAATCTAACCCTGAATATGATTCTGGAACGTGATATCACTGTAATGCTGATGGATGTGGACTGTGTCCGACGCTCCTTGAGTAAGCTCTTTGGGCTTGGGAGTTCAGCTGGATTGATTGATGTTTTAACAGGAGATAGCAATGTCGAGGATGTGATTGTCAATACCAGTATTCCTCAGCTAAAGATCTTGCCGGCGGGTCGTTTTGACAGGCACACCCCAGAGCTACTGTCTAGTAGCCGAATGCAGCAATTGATGCCTGAGATCGCAAGGCGTTATGCGGATCGTATTGTATTGATGGACGCACCACCACTTTTAGCAGGGAATGATGCTGAAGTACTCTCTCACTATGCGGGGCAAGCTCTCATAGTCGTAGAGGCTGAAAGTACCTCTCAATTAATTATTCAGCAGGCCTTAACCCATATTGATACTACTAAGACGGAAGCTGGATTGGTGCTCAATAAGCGTAGTGGCACTTCTAAAAGCGTGGGTGACGGCTATGACTATTATGGTGACTATTATCCAAAAGACGATGCATCAAAGGTGTAGTCATGGCGATATTATTGAGGTGGAAGATCCATCGAATGTGGCTTTACCTCCTGTGCTCGTTAGTACCTCATGTTGTTTCTGCCGAGGTTGAATTTGTACCTGCAATCCAGGTTTCTCACTACTGGACAGATAATCGTTCATTGGCAATTGATGAATTGCGTGAAGAAGATACGATCACTGAGATTCAGCCCGAACTCACGCTAACGATGACCTCGCGTAGGCATCGAGGAGTGTTGGATGCAAGCTATCAGCACTTCACCTATCACCGTGCAAATGAGACCCGTAGCTTTCAGCAATATAGTGCTTCAACGAACTCGGTACTTGCCTC
>CALZHD010000175.1 GCA_945787155.1 uncultured Gammaproteobacteria bacterium
AAAGACAGTGCAAACTCAGCGCGACCAAAAGCGATATCAGGTGACACATAAAAAACAATGCTCAACAAGACGAAACCTAATATCAGGCTCGCAGCAACTCTGAGCAACATTCCCTCCACCCCTTCCCGTAAATGACGTTGATATAACCCCATAAAGGTCATTGCACTCATCATCACGACAGAAAACAACAATGCCTTGCCAAATAACAGACCATCATTAGTAACTGCTAAATCAGCACTCCAGTAACGTAGAGTAGCGCCTAAGTAAACAGACAACATTAGAATAAGGGCTTCGATAAACCCCAGGAAAACAAATGTGGTCGGTATATAATGCCTGAATACTCTTACCATAATGATCAACTTATCTGGTGAAATTATAAAATAGTGTTATCGATAGAATCACGCATGCTTTACACCAACCGTCCCTCAGAAGTAAACACCTCTGGACAAACACTTCCGTGATACCGGAAAAACCGATGCGGTGAATAAATAAATTGTCACCTCAGAATGCTCTTCATCGCAGCAACAGCTCACATCAAAAAGAAATCGAGGCCCACAAACCCAGAAGACCAGTTCACATGCCAAACTCCATCAATTACCTACTAAACTCGGCTAAAAGTCCTGCCGCTTACCTAATTAATGTAATATCATAACACTAATGATATTACATTTTTGCAAACTAATTTAACCCTTAGGATTTACGCCATGAAAGTCACTGTTTTTGGATCTGGTTATGTCGGCCTGGTTACCGGCGCCTGCCTTGCTGAAGTGGGTAATGACGTTACTTGTGTCGATATCGACCCCAAAAAGATCGAAATGCTGAATCGTGGAGAAATACCGATCTATGAACCTGGGCTCGAAAAACTAGTCCACAACAACACTAGCGCTGGCCGCCTCTCATTTACGACAGATATCGCAAGCGGTGTTGCGCACGGCCTGTTCCAGTTCATTGCTGTAGGCACGCCTCCCGATGAAGACGGCTCTGCCGATCTACAACACGTTAGAGCCGTCGCTAAAAACATCGGCGAACATATGGATGACTATCGAGTTATTATTGATAAATCTACTGTTCCCGTTGGCACAGCCGACAAAGTGCGTGAAACAGTCCTCAAGACACTCAAAGAACGTGGAGAAAACGTAGACTTCGATGTCGTATCCAACCCAGAGTTCCTCAAAGAAGGCGCTGCCATCGATGACTTTATGAAACCAGACCGGATTGTGATCGGTACTGATAACCCACGTACTACCGAACTACTGCGCGCGCTCTACACTCCGTTCAATCGGAGCCATGACCGACTGTCGTCATGGATATCCGCTCTGCTGAGCTCACCAAGTATGCTGCCAACGCAATGTTGGCAACCAAAATCAGCTTCATGAATGAACTTGCCAATATGGCTGAATGCCTGGGGGCTGACATTGAAAATGTCCGCCTCGGTATTGGCTATCACTTTATCTACCCTGGCTGTGGTTATGGGGGCTCGTGTTTTCCCAAAGATGTGCAGGCACTTGAACGCACCGCGAAAGAAATCGGCTACGATGCACCGCTTCTACAGGCCGTAGAGACTATCAACAATCGTCAAAAAAATGTATTATTCCAAAAAATCAACACGCACTTTGATGGCGACCTCAAAGACAAGACCTTTGCCATATGGGGGCTCGCCTTCAAGCCAAAAACTAATGATATGCGCGCGGCACCTAGCCGCACCTTGATGGAAGCATTATGGGAAGCTGGCGCTAAGGTTCAGGCCTACGATCCTGAAGCGATGCAAGAGGCACATCGGATCTACGGTGACCGCCCAGACTTAACACTCTGCGAAAATGCCAACAATACACTCACCGATGCCGATGTTTTAATTATTGTCACCGAATGGCAGGCCTTTCGCAGCCCTGATTTTGGTCTAATCAAGAATCAATTAAAATCGCCGACTATCTTTGATGGGCGTAATATTTATGAACCAAGTACTTTAAGTAACCTTGGCTTCACCTACTATGCCATCGGGCGAAATTAAGGAAATATCGATATGCAAAAACAAGACAACGTAAAGATTGGAATGATAGGACTTGGCTACGTTGGCCTGCCACTTGCTGTCGAATTTGGAAAAATCATGCCGGTTATCGGTCTTGATATCAATTCAGGTCGTATCTTAGAATTGAAGTCAGGAAAAGATAGTTCACTTGAAGTGGAACCAGAGATTATGGTCACTGCTACTCAACTAAGCTATACGGACAACCCCACCGATCTAACTGACTGCAATGTCTACGTCGTTACTGTCCCAACGCCAATTGACGACTACAAACGCCCTGATTTGAGCCCCCTGGAGGGGGCCAGCCATACGGTTGGTAAGCTTCTCAACAAGGGGGATGTAGTCATCTTTGAATCTACTGTCTATCCCGGCGCTACGGAAGAGGTTTGCGTACCGATAATGGAGCAAGAGTCTGGCTTCAAATTCAATGAAGATTTCTATGTAGGTTACAGCCCTGAACGCATCAATCCGGGCGATAAGGAGCACCGCGTCACCAACATTTTAAAGGTCACCTCCGGCTCAACCCCTGAATGCGCTACATTCGTTGATGAACTCTACAAACGGGTAATCACAGCGGGCACATACCTCGCCAGTAGCATCAGGGTCGCTGAGGCGGCCAAGGTGATCGAAAATACACAACGCGACGTCAACATTGCATTGATCAATGAGCTTGCTCTGATCTTTAATCGCTTAGGCATCGATACCGAAGAGGTTTTGCTCGCCGCAGGCACGAAATGGAACTTCCTCCCATTTCGTCCCGGACTGGTCGGTGGCCACTGCATCGGCGTTGACCCCTACTATTTGACTCATAAGGCACAGGAGATTGGCTATCAACCGGAGATGATCCTCGCAGGTCGACGCCTCAACGATGGCATGGGCGCGTATGTCACCCAACAAGTGATCAAACTGATGACAAAGAAGCGAATCACCGTGGTCGATGCTAAGGTGCTAATCATGGGGCTCACCTTCAAAGAGGACTGCCCTGACCTGCGCAATACCCGTGTGGTCGATATTATCGCTGAATTTGAAGA
>CALZHD010000176.1 GCA_945787155.1 uncultured Gammaproteobacteria bacterium
ACGTCGTCACACCAATACGGAGCCGGATGGCCGTGTCACGGTTACTGACTATCTCAATACCGTGACAACCACCACAACCGCAGATGGCACAGTGAGCCGTGTCATCGAAGGTTCAGATCCCCGCTTTAACATGCAGAGTCCGGTGCCACTCGCATCAACCACGACCACCCCTGCGGGGCAGAGCCGTGTGATCACAACCCACTGGGCAGCGACACTCGCAGACCCCGCCGATCTGCTGAGTCATACTAACCTCACCCAGACGACCAGTGTTAATGGGCGCACCTCGATGAGTCGTTACGATGCCGCGACGCGAAGCTGGACAGCGACCAGCCCAACAGGCCGCACAGCCACCACCACCCTGGATGCTAAAGGGCATGTGGTGGAAGCGCAGGTCACCGGTATCGAAGGCGTGACATTCGATTACGACCTCCGTGGCCGCCTCAATACCATCACGCAAGGCACCGGTGCTCAGCTGCGCCAAAGCCTGTTGGGCTATGGCACCGATGGTTTTCTCACTACCGTCACCGACTCGTTAAATCGCACCACCTATTTTGATTATGATGCGGTAGGGCGGGTCACCCGTCAGACCCTGCCGGACAGTCGCTTCATCGACTACAGCTATGACGCCAATGGCAACCTCACCAGCATTAGCCCACCGGGCAAGGCCGCGCATGTCTTCAACTACACGCCAGTCGATCTAGAGGCGGAATACAATCCACCCGATATCGGTGTCGGGATTGATGTCACACAGTACGACTACAACCTCGATAAGCAGTTGACCCGCATCACGCGACCGGATGGTCAATTGGTCGACTTCAGCTATGGGCTCACCACCGGCCGACTCGACAGCATGACGATTCCGCGTGGCGTTACCAGCTACGGTTACCACGCCACCACCGGTCAACTGACCCAGATCATCGCGCCGGGCAGTGAGACATTAAGCTATACCTATGACAGCTTCCTGCCGCTCACCGAGATCTGGAGTGGCACGATCAGTGGTACCGTCAGCCACGGCTACGACAACAACTTCCGCATCATCAACCAGAGCGTCAATGGTGATACTATCACCTACGGTTACGACGATGACGACCTGATCACCAGTGCCGGTAGTCTCACACTCACTCGAAATACACAAAACGGCCTGCTCACCGGCACCGCGCTCGGCAGCGCCACCATCAGTCGTGGCTACAACCCGTTTGGTGAACTGGAAACTGAAAGCGCAGGCTATGGCGCAACCACGCTATATGATGTCAATTACACCCGAGATCTCCTTGGACGGATTGCTCAGAAAATCGAAACAGTTCAGGGTGCTACTACGACTTATGATTACACCTATGATCTTGCTGGTCGTCTTACAGACATAGAAGAGAATGGTGCCGTCGTAGCGAACTACAACTATGACACCAACGGCAATCGTGATGGTGGTTTTAATGCGAGTGGCACGATCAACGCAATCTATGATGCGCAGGATCGGCTCACCAGCTACAACGGTATTAGCTACAGCTACACCACGAATGGTGAATTGACCTCCAGAACAGAGAGTGGTGCCACTGCCACCTATGACTACGATGTGCTTGGCAACTTGATTCAAGTGGTATTGCCGGGGGATATTACGATTGATTACGTTATTGATGGTAAAAGCCGGAGAATTGGAAAACGTGTCAACGGTACATTAACGCAAGGATTCCTCTACCAGGATCAGTTGAACCCTATCGCTGAGCTCAATGGGGCGGGGGCAATTGTTGCCCGGTTCGTTTATGGTTCGAAGATCAATGTGCCGGACTATATGGTAAGAAATGGTACTTCTTACCGTATCATCAGTGACCATCTTGGCAGTCCACGGCTGGTCATTGACACCACAAACGGTGATGTGGTTCAACGCATCGACTATGATGAGTTCGGTAATATTACTAACGACACCAATCCTGGCTTTCAGCCGTTTGGATTTGCCGGTGGACTTTATGATCAGCACACTGGGCTGACACGGTTCGGGGCTAGAGACTATGATACCGAGACGGGAAGATGGACAGTGAAGGACCCGATCGGTTTTAATGGTGGGTTAAATCATTATGTCTATGTAAATAATGATCCTATTAACAATATTGATCCAAATGGTTTATGGCCATTTGGAATGCCTGGAAAAAGTGGTGCGGTAGAGAATGGACCGACATGGGTGAATTATTATTTGCCTGGTTTAGATAAAAAGACTCAGCAACAAATAGTCAATGAAGTAGTAGATAACTTAGGATGGGGGGATGTTTCCGGTGCATTAAATGAATTTGGTTCGGATTTTGAAGCGCCATCGCCAGATAAGTTGAGGGACTTGACTCTCGACCAGAAAAAATTTATTGAGGATTTTGTTAAGGATTTAAAAATAGATGACTCAATAAAAGAGCGTATAAAAGACTTGCTTTATCCTAATGATGATAAGCTTCAGTTTTGTCCCACTTGATAATATCAAAGAGAGCAATCGTAATGAGGAGTTTAGTACTGTGTTTTGGTGTGATTTTTATGGCTAGTTGTTCGCTTGGAAAAGACGGTGAAATGCGCGATTATAAAGGAGAAATATTAGTTGCTACGGATGAAGAAATAGTAACTGCACAAAAAGCAGTTATAAATGCCAATTCTCCAGAAGACCTTCCAGATAAGGCTGAAGGTGGAGTGTTATTTGAGGGCAAGGTTCTATCAGTTAAAAGGACAATCAAAGGATTGTTGATTGTTCAGTTTGATATTGAAAATATTATATTCGGAGAGTTGGTTAATAATGAAAAAGTGAGCATTCATACTTCATCCTCGGAGAAAACTGGTATAAATTTTAAAGAGGGAGAGGTATACAGGGTTTTTGCTATATTTCTTGAGGGTGAGTATAGAACATGGAATTGGTTGGGGACAGTTAAATTAAATTAAAAGAAGAGCAACAAACAAGACATATATGGATGCTCCCGGTATGTCAAACAACACAGCTCCTTAACCCCGTAAAAACGTGGTTCAAAATCAACCCTTCATCACACCTTGACGGACCGTCCTAATGAGATCCGCACCTGACCGCCTAAAACACCCAATCAGTTTCTAAGAACTGTGTCCAGACCAAGAAGGAAGGGGTCAGAGGAAGGGGTCAAACCTATTGTATAATAGTCAAATGATGATTATACTTCCTACATGCCCCGTCCGCTGCGCATTGAATATGAAAACGCCTTTTATCACGTGATGAACCGTGGCCGAGGACGGCGTATAATTTTTCACGATCCTGACTACTATCACGCCTTTCTTCAAACGTTAAAGGAGTCTCATGAACGTTTTGATGCACTTATTCATGCATATTGTTTAATGGGAAACCACTATCATTTATTAATTGAAACACCTCGTGCCAACCTGGGACGTATCATGCGCCATGTCAATGGTGTCTATACTCAACGCTACAATCGCCTGAAGAAAACCGACGGGCCTTTATTTCGTGGACGTTACAAAGCTATTGTGGTCGATAGTGACGCCTATTTATTACAACTTTCACGCTATATACACAGCAATCCCATTGATATGAACAAGCCACTGGTGAGACATTTGGAGGATTATGCCTGGTCGAGTTACCCTGCCTATGTAGGTCAAAGCGCGAGCCCTGCTTGGTTGTCGCAAGAGATGATCTATCGTATGTTAGGTCAGCGTCAAAAATACATGGGCTACCGCAATTACGTAGCGGCGGGAGTGGATGAAGATATTAAGCGCTTTTATAGCAAAGGCAATCAGGCATCGGCCTTAGGTGATAAGGCTTTTCGCGCCGCGATATGGGAAGAGCATCGTGAACAGGATAGAGGGCGGTTGCAGGTGGCGTTAAATGAGAGGCCAACAGCTGATGAGACCATAGCAGCGGTAGCAAAGGTGTTCAAGGTCAAAGAAAGCGCTATTCTCAGTCCGCAAAAGGGTCGACAAGAGGGCAATCAAGCCCGCAAATTTGCGATGTATTGCTGCCAGCAATTATCAGATATGCC
The DNA here is from genome assembly GCA_945787155.1 of uncultured Gammaproteobacteria bacterium. Lineage (GTDB taxonomy): Bacteria > Pseudomonadota > Gammaproteobacteria > SZUA-140 > SZUA-140 > SZUA-76. The sequence continues at coordinate 3,987 of CALZHD010000176.1, forward strand.
GCTAAAAGCTATTGCAGCCTATTTTAACCTGAGTCATTCGGGTAGCGTATCCTGGGCGACACATGATATTAAAACTCAACTATTGGGCGGAGAGCTAAATAAAGAACTGCGCGCCGTTAAAAAACGGTTGAACTTTATACAATAGGATTGACCCCATTTTTTTTACAGCAAGATAAAGACTCCTTTGCCAGTTCTCGATTCTACGGGAAAGGTTCATGGGGTTTTACCAAGACCAAAAGATCTTAATAAAATTAATAAAGAGGAGTTGCGTCAACTGAGAGATGACTTAAAGAAAAGCGTTAAAGAGCGGATTAATAAAAATATAGAGCACGGTAGAGATAAGCCTCATGGACAGCGGCAGGCAGCTGAACAGCAATTGATTAAGAGTATAGATAAAATTTTGAATAGATGAAAACAGTTGAATTCTGTTAAATAAAACTAGCCGAGAGTGAATGTCTTGTGAATTTGGAAAAAGAAATAAGAGGTTTTTTAGATGAAATTTGTACAGAGCTTGGTTTTTGTTTGCCACCGAAAAAAATCGAAAATCTTGCAACGAGGAAATTCTATCATGCCGATGAGTTTGTGAGAGATGTATTTGAAGCAGAAGAGATGAACCCCGATTCAGAATTGCATCTTTTTAGACAAGTGAAAAGGAAATTTACGGATAGATTTGGTAGCGAGGTGGGTGAATAATAAAGATCCGAAAGTGGATCACCACCTACCGATTAAGCAACCAGAGCGAACCCAAGTGACGCCTTGCTACGATTTTATGAAAAAACAAGCACTCGGTGGCTTTATTTTAGGAGGAATGTTAATCGTATCATCTATTGCGATTTTTTATTCCATGATCAGCAATATTGAGCCTCTTATGGAAGTGGGTGATAAAGGGGTCAAGTCGGGATCAATAGCAGATCAATAGGGTCAGAGTCTGAGGTATCCCCACGAAATTCACCTGCATAATACCTCTTCCATATAGGGCTTGATAGTCTTTAATGCTGAGGCAATAGCTCTATCCGGCAACCTGAATTTCTCGCTTGCTGGATGAATTTACCCTGACCTGTTTTGCTATAGGACTCTGTTTACCCGCCATACCGATACACCAAAGCATAAAGACGGCCAATGAGGTCAGTAAACATAAAATTGACCGCCTACGTTTATTCATCCGCCTGTTCTGAGATAACCCCAATCCGTAATGCATTGCTTTGCAATCTCGAAAGCCTTCTTCTATTTGCATCCGTGTATGATAAATTTTCACTATCTGTTTAGGCATGCAATATTTTAATGACAACGAAGCGGCAAGCAGCCAGGGCTCTCCTTCCCTTTCAGCGTGTGCTTTATTCAGTTTAGAGCGCCGTTTTCTGCCGTTATATGTAAGTGACTTACGTTTCCTTTTTGTTTGTTGAATCAGTACAAGAAAGGCAGAAAATGGATTGCTTTGAGTCCACTGAACTTCGCCCAGCTGTTTGGCCGTTGTCGTTGCTTCTTGATAGTACGACTTGGCACTTAACCACGGGCCTGTCTCACTGTCTCTACAGATATAATCTTTTCCTCGGATACGTCCTATCCAATGCCAGCCCAGAGTGTTTTCAATATAGCGATAGAATGGTGTTCTAAAGCCTGCATCAGCCACAATGATTGGACGACATGTTGTTGGTATCATGGCGGCCAATTGGTTCAGAAATTGATGCTGGACTTTTCGGTTGCCAAGCTTTGACTGAGGATGAACTTCTTCATAAAGCGTTATACTTCGTCCGCCGACAGGCAGCGCGGCTCGCAGGAGCTGCCAACTTTGATCTGCGCATAAAGGCGACCAATCAATCACAATAACAGGTTCCGGCAGCCCCTTAACAAGATGCTGAGTAAGGACGGTATAAAAAGCGCTTCCGGCAAGATGACGACCAAGTGAAGTAACAGTGGCTTTTGCACCATGGGTTAAGGCCTGGACTGCGGCGATTGCAGCATTAAGGCGTATCGCGTGAATCGGAACTGATCGCGCCAGTAACTTGTGCAATACTGAGACGGTGTGCATCGGAGCCCCCGAAAAGTGATGAGTTCGGAGGAAAAAATCCGATGCACACGCTGTTTTAGAAAAACTATACGCCTTAATTGTTTGAAATCAATTACTATTTCGTGGGGATACCTCAGACTCTGACCCCATTGATCTCGCCGCTTCGATTTTTTCAGGCATTAATTTTGTATAGGGGTGGTCATCTCCCAAGGACGTTTTAAAGGTGGCCAGGGCCAGCTCGAAATAGTCGATGGCCTTTTGGTATTCCCCCAGTGACTGCCACGCACCTCCGAGGTTGTTGAGCGTTGTCGCTACCCTCGGATGAAAAAAAAGGGGTCAAATCTTGACTTAACATATAAAAAAGAGTAGCGTGTTGAAATGGCCCGTCCACTCCGAATAGAGTATGAAAATGCCTTTTATCACGTGATGAATCGTGGCAGAGGACGGCAGCGCATCTATATAGATGCTGATT
>CALZHD010000177.1 GCA_945787155.1 uncultured Gammaproteobacteria bacterium
TAAGAAGGGACAGACCACATAGTCATCATGCAAGCAGCTATTGCTAACAGTGTCTTCATCTTTCTTTTTATTGCTTTGATATTCATTTTCAAAAACCTAACTTAAATTATTCCAGTTTAACTATTCGCGGTAGTCCTGCTCATCAAAAAATCAGATGTCTCGATTATTGCCTCGCTGCTCTACATATACCGGTACACTCGGCAGATATATCCTCCGTGTCCTTGGCATCACACCCCTCTCTTCCTTGAGAATCGTTTGCTCTGTTTTATCCTATATCTTTCTTATTACATATATGACAACCAGACTCAGTTGCCACCAACCCCTTTTTCGCAGTATCTTCTTACTTTTTCCTTTTGATAATTAAGAAAATCAATGCGCCACTTATAACAACGAATAACAGCCACCAATACTTTCTAAATCCTCTATCTAAGTCATCCACTGGCTCAGGCTCGATTCCATTAACACCCTCTCTATTCTTATCTATATTCTCTCGCCCCAACGGAAGACTTGATTCTATAACTTCATTAGTATCAATAGGATTTTTTGCACTTACAACCTTACCCTTATTAGCAACCCCATCTAGCAAAAAATCATTTAATGACAATTGATTCCTGATTCACATTCCACGGCAGAAGCGCTTCGATCTCATCGACAGTGCTCGCTTGAGGAAGTGCTTTAAAAACATACCGAAGATAAGCATAGGGTTCTAGCCCATTGGCTTTGGCTGTCTCGATTAAGCCATATAGGTTGGCGCTGGATTTTGCACCTCTGACGCTGGCGCTGAATAACCAGTTCTTACGGCCAATGACGAAGGGGCGTATCGCATTCTCTGCGGGGTTGTTGTCGATGGATAAACGTCCATCTTGTGTGTAAACCGTGAGCTTTGTCCAGTTCTTGGCCAGGTATGATAAGGCTTTACCCAGCAGTCCTTTGGGCAGGGTGTGGTGCAGGGTTTTATCCAGCCATTGGTGAAGATCAGCCAGTATGGGTTGCGACTCTGTTTGTCTGACTGCGTGCTTTTCTGCTGGGCTGAGTGGCTTGATCCGTTTTTCAATCGCATACAATTTTGCGATATGCCGGACGGCAACGTCAGCTTTTCCGGTTCGCTTTGTTTTACCAGCGGCAGCTTTTTGCGCTTCGATAAATTTGCGCCGGGCGTGCGCCCAACAGCCTAATTGGATGATGCTATTTTCAGCGCAGACGGTGTTGTATCCGGCATAGTCATCGGTTTGCAGATAGCCGTTGTAACCCGTGAGCAAGGCGCTGGCGACTTCGCCACGGCGACTATCGGCATAGTGAAAGAGACGGATGGGGTGCGTCGGTGGCCCACCGACCCGCACCCACATATAGGATTTTTGACTGGCTTCTTTATCGGGTTCTTTTAGCACCTGCAGGGTGGTTTCATCACAGTGCATGACGGGGTAAGCGAGCAGTTTATCTTCAAGCAGGTTGATGAGCAGCTGAGTTAATTCACCTGATTTGCTCATCCAGTTGGCCAGGGTGTTGCGCGGAATCTCAACACCACTACGATTGAGCGTCGCTTCCTGACGGTGTAGTGGCAGACCATCCTGATACTTGGCGATCGCGACATGGGCCAGCAAACCAGGGCTGGCGTTGCTTTTAGGGATGGGTTGCGCGGGTAGTGCTGCGGTGATGACGCCTGATTCACAATGCTGGCAGGCGTACTTCTTTCTTACGTTGACGATAACCTGAACCTTGGCGGGGATGATATCCAGTTGTTCGCTGGTCACTTCACCTATTTCAATGCGCTGGCAACCGCAATCACAAACATTATCGGATTCCGCTACGCGATGTTCGATGCGAATGCGCGGCAAGCTATCGGGCAAGGGTTTTCGACCCGGTTTCTGCTTTAGTTTATCTACGGTGGTATTTGATTGCGCTTCGCGTTCGGCTTCCTGCTCGGTGAGTATCTCTTCGGCAATAACCGAGAGCTCTGCTTCATTAAACATCTCCTGCTGGTCGGTCGACTTCTCAGTGCTGGCAGTAAACGTTTTGAGCTTATGCAAACGGACAAACTCTTCGAGAATGGTAATGCGTTGCTCTTTGAAACTGATGATACTGTCTTTACGACTAATAATATCAGCTTGACCAGCGATGATTTTTTTCAGCGCCTCGACATCGTCAGGCAGTGTTTCTGGAGTCTGTTTTTTTGTCGCGCGCATGCGCGTATTTTACCATTGAAACGTCATGCCACCGAACTAAAATGCAAGGCTGAATGTGGTGGGTGATTCACAATATCAAAGCCATCCAGCAGCCAATTTAACTCTTGTCCCGTGACACTCAACGCCTCACCGGTGCTGGGCCAACGAAAGCGCTGTTTCTCCAGGCGCTTATACCAAACGATAAAGCCATTACGCTCCCAGCAGAGCAGTTTGATCTTATCGCGGCCTCGATTACAAAATACAAACAGCGCATCCATCGTTGGTGACAGATCCATCTCCTGCTCGACTAAGATCGACAAACCGTTCATCGACTTACGCATGTCAACCGGTTCACTGTACAGGTAGACCTGAATCTCATTGCCGGGGCGCAGCATCAACCGACATCCCGCTGACAGCGAACAACCATTGGTAGCACCTCCGCCAACGCACTCGTCGGTACCTCAATGCGGATACCCATCGGCAGTGTAATCATCACCATCGTAGGCTGCGTTAATGTTACTGGTACCAGTTTCGGCGCAGGCTTTTCCAGACGCTTTATACGTGTCCGCCAATAACCAAAATTGGCATAGGAAATATTGTGCTGTTGACAATAAACCTTCTGCGGAAGCTTGCTTTGCTCCCAGGCCTGAATGTGTTGCTGCCAAAAGTCTTTTTTCTGTGCCGATTTCATACGATTCACCTTGATGATGTTGAAATCAAGACGATAGCAAGGCGCTGGTGTAGATGTTAGATGGGGTTTATCGATCGTTTACTTATTAGCAAGATCATCATTAGTTTTAGCTGACCCCGATATAATTTGAATATCATCTTTATTTAAACCACCAGTATATTTAGACACTGGTCCTTCTGATTTAAACGGCGAAGTATCAACAGATAATCTCTCAACCAATGGAATATTGTTTTTAGAAAACAGGTCTTCATATAGCTTCCTGTCTTCACTGGATTCTTTAGGACTTATAGTTTTAATTTTTTTAACGTTCACGACATTCTCATCATCGAGAAAGATCACCATCAAAGAACCATCTCTTGAACTTCCAGGGAAGTAGGTTAGCAATCCTTGCCTTCCAATATTCTCAACATGACCATAATAGAGAGAATCATCTCTAAACACAGGCCTATTCTCCCAATCTACATTATAATAATTACCATCAGACAGGTAGACCAACCACATATCACCACCACGCCCCATACTCCACTCAGGTATCGTAAAAAAATAGTCATCTATACCATCGAGATTGAAATCTATATTAATTTTCTTAACTTCTGCTAAACCTTCGTATCCCCCTTCACTCTTTATTAAGCTATATATAAAATCTTTTTCGGGGTCTTCTATTTGCACTGCCAATGCAAAAAGTGGCGACAACATCAAAGTAATTAGTGCGCTAAGGCGTTTCATATTCTTTTATCACCTTATAAACATAGTCGTTAGGGTTTTTCACAAAAAACCACCTGCTCCCGCTCGGCTCAGTAGGATCAAAATCAACACAACTTAGATACTTGTTAATATGCCCAGGTATAGTCCATATTACTTTTGCAAAATTGTATAATTGAATTGTGCATACCTCTTCCAACGAGAGAACAGTATTTGTCCCACTTATAACCATCGTAGTCGGCGGCTCTTCCCACTCAGCAGGCCATTTGTTTTTAGCATAATTACTATACTGAGCAATTGAAACACTAAATGAATTTCTCTTTGTGGATACAACATCAACCCCATTATTTACATTTATCTTCCAATTCCATACCTCTTCACTAGTAATTATTCTGTTTAAGCCATTTCCGTCTAATTGCATAACCCCCCATCCGTCAGGATCTCCTTTGTTAGGCTCATCCGTATATGAAACCGTCCCCTCATTAAATTGATTATAAATACGAGAGCCTATTCTACTTTCATGCTTTGCAATCGGTAGTGCATACCAATGCATTCCCATCCGGCTCCTCAGATAATCCACTACAATATTATCCTGAGGATTCTCTCCCAATATCTTAAATTTCCGGATACTGTTCGCCTTATCGGACGTAATAGTGACATCCCCACCAAAGAACTGACCTTGGTAATCCAGATGCGCATGCCATTTCGAGGTCGTTGATGCTTCTCGATAAGTCACCTTATCATCAATAGGAGTTCTACGATCATAGGTCGACTGAAATTTCCATCGAGTTTGCCCAATTCCCGCGCCCTGCAATTGAGCCGCAATCTCTGGCATCCATGGTTCAGGTGAAATAAACAAAATATCATTATCATTTACTGTCGCGCTTCGATCGGTCACAACCACTGTCGCAGGACTCCCGGGATCAGTCTCAGGCGGAGGTGGTGGATCCTCTGTTGAAGACTTGGATCCATCTACTACCTGAGTACAGCCTGGAATATCATTGATGTAATAACAACCACCATTCAGACACTGCCAACATGGATCCCCACCTTTGCACGAAGTATTGTTTTTAGATGGGTCAGCAACCTCATTCCCACCTTGACATATTTTACAGGCGCCAACTGCCATTCCGTCATTTGCTGGTTCGCGATCGCAACCACCATATTGATTACATGTACCGACACTACATTGGGTACCAGTCTCACAAGCCCCTGCAATTGTTGTCTTGGCCCCTCCCTGGCAGGCCATACATTCTGTTATTTGACCATCCGGAACTGGGTCTGATTTACACCCACCTCCCTCACAGCGTTCATTAAATGTACAAACGTTATCATCATTACAATCCAAGCTATCATCAGGTACAGCACTTTGTCCTACGCATTTTGAGCACTTAGGTTCATCTGAAGGATCATCTTTAAAACCTGGACTTCCATTAACACAAGCTGGTTTTTTGCAGTCATTCGGAGTATCTGCAATATTAGGCGTTTCACTATTATCGTGTATCGGATCACCACATGATGGATCCACACAGTCATTGGGATCATCCTCAGGCGCATCACCTGTATCTTCCTCAGGCCCACCACATAAGATGTTTTGACAGTCCCCATCCGTCTGCATATCCCCAGGCAACGGCTTGGCAGGATCAAACTCACATTCACACCCCGAGGTACAAAGCTCACCACAAGCCCCACCACACCCCGTCTCATTCGGCTGCGAGCCACAATGCCACCCCGCCTTGATCACCCCAACACCCGTATTCGAATTGATCACACTACCATCCTTACTCACGGTACCAAGCCCAATGGTGACAAACTCCTCAAGATCGTGATCATACGAGTACATCTCCACCTGCGCACCCGGTGCTTTACCATCGGTATTCGGAATCGAGAGCGGTGCTGGTGGGTCAAACATCGCCCCTGCCGGCTGAATCGTCACAATAAACTGCGGCTGCATCCCGTTTGGTGGTGGCATCGGCACCTTATTGGCATTCACCGCCGTCACCGAGAGCTGCCCACTCTTCGAACCATCCGGAAAAGTCACGCTCCCCGCTTTAACAGACAATTTAAAGCCCGGCAGTTCAGGTACGGTGTACTCAACGTCTTCATCACCTACTGTTACGGCATTAGCGGTATCGAGCTTGACCATATAGATCGGCGCTTTGAATGTTATTCACACATATACTTGGACGTCCAGACAGAAACAAACCCCAACTAGAATTTTAGGCTTAGCCCAGCGGTGATCTCAAATTGCCAGATTGCTCGTCCTGATACATATACCTTACAGCCAT
>CALZHD010000178.1 GCA_945787155.1 uncultured Gammaproteobacteria bacterium
GGTGCTGGTCGATGATGAAGATCGTGAAAACGAAGGCGATCTGGTGATGGCTGCGACAGAGGTGACTGCTGATGATATCAATTTTATGGCGCGCTATGGACGAGGGTTGATCTGTCTGACCTTGACGCGCGCGCGCTGCGCACAGCTGAATTTGCCGTTGATGGTGAGTGATACCCATAGCAATCATGCCACCAACTTTACAGTTTCAATCGAGGCCGCCGAAGGGGTGACGACTGGCATTTCGGCCGCCGACCGGGCGACCACCGTACTAGCTGCGGTAAAGAAAGATGCTGGCCCACAAGATTTGACTCAACCTGGCCATATCTTTCCACTGATGGCACAAGATGGCGGTGTTTTAACCCGTGCAGGGCATACAGAGGCAGGATGTGATTTGACACGCCTTGCTGGGCTGGAGCCCGCAAGCGTGATTGTGGAGATCCTCAATGATGATGGCACCATGGCACGGCGCCCGGAGCTGGAACGTTTTTCTGAAGAACACGGTCTGAAAATGGGGGCGATTGCCGACCTCATCCACTACCGTGTACAGAATGAAAAGACGGTTGAACGTGTCGCAGAATGTACTCTTTCTACACTGTATGGTACGTTTAGAGTAATTTCTTTTCAGGATGTGGTGGATGGTCAACTGCACGTGGCGTTAGTGTATGGGGAGCCAGCGTTCGACCAGCCAGTATTGGTACGCGTTCACCTTGAAGATCATCTTGCCGATATGTTGTGTGCGGAACGTCTTGATGGTGCCTGGCCACTCAAAGCGGCGATGGAGCGTGTGGCGAAAGAGGGCGCGGGTGTGATCGTGATCCTCAAGAAGCTGCCCGATGCCAGTGCGACAATTCGTCAAATGATGGATTATCAGATGCGCGAACGCGGCATCGTACAGCCATTACCCCTGCATGGCGATGAGTTGCGAACCTATGGTGTTGGCGCACAGATTTTGCTTGATGTCGGTGTGCGCGAAATGCGCGTGTTAGGGCAGCCAAAACGGCTGCATGGCCTCTCCGGTTTTGGACTGGAAGTAGTAGAATATGTGTCGTGTAGTTAAGTGTGAACGGATAGCTTCACGAATTAATAATTTTCTGTTGTGAGTAATGAATATGACGATTAAAACCTTTGAAGGTGATTTCAGCGTGACAAACACACGTTTTGTGATTGTGGCAGCCAAATTTAACAGTTTCATTGTCGATCAGCTGTTGAAGGGTGCGGTCGCGACACTTAAGCAACATGGCGTAGCTGAAGATAATATTCACATTGTACATGTCCCGGGTGCCTTTGAATTACCGGCCGTGGTTAAAAAAGTTGCGGCAAGTAAGCATTACGATGCGGTGATCACACTGGGTGCGGTGATTCGCGGTGGAACCCCTCATTTTGATTACGTCGCTGGAGAATGTGCCAAAGGGATTTCAGCGGTGGCGATGGAGTATGATATTCCAGTCACCTTTGGAGTGCTGACGGTTGATACCATCGAACAGGCGATTGAACGTGCTGGCACCAAGGCGGGTAATAAAGGTGCCGAGGCAGCTGTGACGGCGATCGAGATGGCCAGTCTGATGCGCACGCTAGACGCATAATTTTTTAGTCCAGATATTAGTAAAGGTATTATGAGTCGAACCAGAAGTCAGGCACGTCGTTGTGCAGTACAAGCCTTATATCAATGGCAGCTTACAGGAGAGGATGTTGCCGAGGTGGCCGCACAGATCCTGGAAGAGAAGGATTCCAAAAAGGTTGATGTGAGCTATTTTCGTGGGCTATTGAGTGGCGTGGTAAAACAGGTTGATAAGATGGATGCATTATTGGCACCGGCACTGGATCGTTCCGTTGACAGTCTCGACCCAGTGGAACTTGCGATTATGCGTATGGGGGTTTATGAACTCCAATATAATCTCGAAGTACCCTACCGAGTGGTGATTAATGAGGCCGTTGAGTTGGCCAAAACTTTTGGTGCTGACCAGGGACACAAGTATGTCAATGGCGTGCTCGATAAACTGGCGCTGACGCTGCGTAGTACTGAATGTCGCAAGAAACGGTCTTCGCAGTAACTTTCGTACCGTTGTGGCGCTGCAATCATCTCGACCACCTTGCCTGCGAAATGTGAGCTAAGAGACCTTCCATGGCAGTGTCGGAATTTGAACTGATCGAACGTTATTTCATTGATGCTGGTGCGCCGCGTGATGATGTTGTTTTGGGGGTGGGTGATGATGCTGCCATCCTTTCACCGCCGGCAGGTCATGAACTCATCGTATCAATGGACACCCTGGTTGCCGGTGTCCATTTCTTTGCCGATGTCGATCCTGTCTCGTTAGGCCATAAGGCACTCGCGGTTAATCTTAGTGACCTCGCTGCAATGGGTGCGCAACCCGCCTGGGTGACCCTTGCTTTGACGCTGCCTCAGGTTGATGAACAGTGGCTCAGTGGATTTAGTCAGGGCTTCTCAAAGCTAGCGCATTACCATGGAGTGCAATTGATTGGGGGTGACACCACCCGCGGGCCACTTTCGATAAGCGTGCAGGCGATGGGATTTGTCAAACAGGGCGCGGCCTGGCGACGTGATGCAGCAATGCCCGGTGATTTGATCTATGTGACTGGCACACTCGGGGATGCCGGATTGGCACTGCAAATACGAGAGCGGCAGCTATCCTCTATGCAACACTATTTCGATGAATTGCTGCAGCGGTTGGAACGACCGACACCGCGCAATGCTGAAGCGCAGGCGCTTGATGGCTTGGTGAACGCCGCGATTGATCTTTCGGATGGATTGCTGAGTGATTTGGGCCATATTTTGAAGGCGAGTGGTGTGGGTGCCGAGCTCAACCTCGACGCCTTGCCGTTATCATCGGCATTTAATGCGTGTCAGCGTGATGAGTGTAATGAACAGTTGTCCAGTGAGCTTTGGCAAGCATTACCGCTGTCGGCAGGTGATGAC
>CALZHD010000179.1 GCA_945787155.1 uncultured Gammaproteobacteria bacterium
TAGCAGCTTTCGCTGCTCCTGGCTGATGGCCCCGTTATGTTGCACTTGTTGTGCGCGCATTGTTATATAGCGATTGAAAGTTTCGCTATCTACCGATTTGCCATCGATGACGAGGACAGTGTTTGTCTCTTCGGCATGTGCAGAAAGTGAAAGCAGTGATGCGGAGAGCAAAATTACGGGTAGATGTTTTAGTGATTTCATAATCTATTCCTTTCAACGCTAAATGTGTAGGGTACAAGCCATAACCTACGATGCTACAACTGATCGTGATGATTATTCAAGTTCTGAACGTCTATGGTAAAACCTTTTTGAATGGTTTAACGGTAACGTTCTCATAGACACCGGCGCTGATGTAAGGGTCCTGACTTGCCCACTCCTGTGCCTCCTGTAGTGACGGAAATTCAGCTACGATCAGACTGCCGCTGAACCCCGCGCTACCTGGGTCTTCACTGTCGATAGTTGGATGAGGGCCTGCGAGAACCAGTCGGCCGGCGTCCTTTAATATATTCAATCGTTCGACATGTGCTGGGCGGCTAGCGAGCCGTTTTTCCAGTGAATCAGTAACGTCTTCAGCAATAATAGCGTAGAGCATTACGATTTTTCCCCATTGTTGTCATCTTCATCTGGTTTGATGTATTTGGTGAGAAAGGGGATTTGTAACATAACAAAGGCGAAGGTGAGCCCCATCAATCCAAAGAGCTTGAAGTTTACCCAGGTATCAGTATCGAAGTTATAGACCACATAGAGGTTCACAAAACCGATGATGACAAAAAAGAGGATCCAGCTGACATTAAGCTTAAACCAGATCGATTGTGGCAGCGTCATCGCCTGCCCCATCATGCGTTGAATGATTGTTTTTTCACCGATGTAGTGACTGCCGAGGAAAACGGCACCAAAGACCCAGTTGATCACCGTTGGCTTCCATTTGATGAACATTTCATCCTGTAAAAACAGTGTCGCGCCACCAAAGACGACCATAATAGCCAGTGTGACCAGATGCATGTTTTCGAAGCGGCGATGCTTCACCCAGTGAATGGTGACCTGTGCAAACGAGGCGGCGATCGCGACCGCCGTAGCGACGTAAATATCGTAAGCTTTATAGGCGATAAAAAAGAGTAAAACCGGGAAAAAATCGGCAAGAAATTTCATAAGCGTTGTATGGTTTTGTTCGGTTCTGAATAAGCTAATTAAATGATAGTCGGCGTGTTGTTAGCAGACGTGGCATAATGCTCCGTTGGGAACCGAGTATAGCACGCGAAAATAGGAAACAAGGTCTTGTCCTCAATTTGTTACGATCTTCACAGTCACTCAACCGCCTCTGATGGCGTATTGAGTCCAGCAGCCCTGGTGCGCCTGGCCGCGGAGAATGGTGTCGATGTGCTGGCGCTGACAGATCACGATAGCACCGATGGTCATGCAGAAGCCGCAGCGACGGCAGATGAAGTGGGGATACATTTTGTGCCGGGCATCGAGATCTCGGTGAGTTGGCGCAAACGCTTGATTCACGTCGTCGGCCTGGGTATTGATGGAAATTTCACCGAACTTCAGCAGGGGTTGGTGCATCTGCGGATAAAGCGGCAACAACGCGCAGAGGCGATTGGTGCCCGTTTTGAGAAGATCGGCATGCCTGATGTTTATGCAGGCGCGTGTGCTTTGGCGGGCGGGGTAGTGGGTCGTTTGCATTTTGCCATGTATCTGGTGGAGCAGGGGGAAGTGCGCGATATTCAGCAGGCCTTCAAAAAGTATCTGCTGAAGGGCAAGCGCTGTTATGTGCCGTGCGAATGGGCTTCATTAGAGGATGCGCTAGGCTGGATTCACGGCGCAGGCGGGCAGGCCGTGGTGGCACACCCGGCACGTTACAAGATGAGCCGCACGCTGTTTCGCGAGTTTCTGGTCGATTTCAAGGCGCTTGGTGGCGCAGCACTGGAGGTAGCCTGTAGTAGTCACAGTGCTGAAGAGGCGTGCCTCATGGCCAATTATGCGGATGAGCTTGGATTGCTTGCATCGGTCGGTTCTGATTTTCATTCGCCACATAATAGTTGGGCCAAGCTGGGGCAGTTGCATCCTTTGCCGGAAGGTTGTCTGCCAGTCTGGCAAGACTGGAAATAATCATTTTCTCACTTTCAAGATTAATCTAGAATATAATAATAATTTACCAGGTCTTTGTTTTTATGAGGTATCTTAGAGTTCATGGTGAAACCCCCCAGCTGCGCCTGATCAATCAGGCGGTGGCGGTCATTCGTAGTGGAGGGGTGGTCGTTTATCCCACTGATTCCTGTTATGCACTGGGGTGCGAGATCGGCAACAAGTCGGCGATGGACCGTATTCGTCGTATTCGCGCGTTGGATGATGACCACAATTTTACCTTGATCTGCAGTGATCTTTCGGAACTGTCCACTTATGCCCGGGTTGATAACCGAGTGTTTCGAGTGCTGAAGTCACTGACACCGGGGCCTTACACCTTCATTCTCGAGGCCTCACGTGAGGTGCCGCGTCGCCTGCAGCATCCCAAACGAAAAAGTATTGGCTTGCGCGTGCCGGAACATCCGATTGCGCAGGCGCTGCTGGACGTGATGGGTGAGCCGATGATGAGCGTCACAATGATCTTGCCGGGTGATGAAACACCGCTAACAGATCCTGAAGAGATGTCTGAGCAGCTTGGCAAACAGGTTGACCTGATTGTCGATGGCGGCTGGGGAGGTTATGAGCCAAGTACCGTGATCGACCTGACAGGGGAAGCGCCAGTGGTGGTGCGTCGTGGTAAAGGTGATCCTTCGGTAGTTGAAGGCTGACGCACTTTAATGATTAAAATCGTCGTTGTAATAAGGTTATAATCGTCGCATGGATGAATTGAGCGTACTTCAACGCGTTGCCGTTTGGGCACTACCGGTGCTATTGGCGATCACTGTGCATGAGGTT
>CALZHD010000180.1 GCA_945787155.1 uncultured Gammaproteobacteria bacterium
GCAGAAGATCGTCGATTCAGGCTCTGAAAAGATCCTGCTGACCGAGCGTGGCTACACCTTTGGCTACAACGACCTGATTGTCGATCCACGCAGTTTCTACCTGATGAACCAGATTGGTTACCCGGTGATCTTTGACATCACTCACAGCATTCGTAAATACGGTATTCCGAGTAAAGACCCGAAAGGCAGTACTCGTGAGTTCCTGCCGACGCTGTCACGCGCAGGGGTTGCCGCCGGTGTCGACGGCATCTTTGTAGAGGCCCATCCAAATCCACCCGAGGCGCACTGCGATGCCGCCAGCCAGATCTACCTGGATGAGATGGAAGAATTTCTGAAACCGCTGCTTGAGATTCACGCCGTTGTAAGACAGCAAAAAAATTAAGCGCAGTTTCTACCAGCTTTTAAAATTTAATATTGAGGACCCCCAAACATGGATTTATACCTGGACTCGGTTGACCTGAAGGAAATTGAAGAGGCCTTCCAGCTCGGCTTTCTAAAAGGACTGACCACCACCCCAACCTTCATGCACCGTCACGGCATTACTGACATTGACGGCGCCATCGTGAAGCTTTCAGGCATGGTGCCTGAGATTCAGGTCGAGGCACTGGGCGAAACCCACGAAGAAATCATCGCCGAGGCGCACCGCCTGCTGGAACTGCCACTGAAGAGCAAACCTGTGTTCAAGATTCCGGTCTCAACCATCGGACTACAGGCGTGTAACACGCTCGCCAAAGAGGGGCATAAGGTCAATGTCCATCTGATCTACACCCTCAATCAGGCCTACATGGCGATGGCCGCCGGTGCCGCCTATGTCTGTCCGCTGGCAGGTCGCCTGCAGGATCAGGGACACGACGCGATCACACTCTATGAACAGGCTGCCAGCCTCGTCTCTAAATATAACTATGACACCAAGATCATGTTTTCGTCAGTGCGTTACCCGGAGCATGTACGTCAGGCAATGCTGGCGGGTGTCCATGTCTGTACTGCGCCATGGGGCGTGATTAAACGCCTGTGTGACAATGAGCTCACCGCCGTCGGTTCGAGCCAGTTCTTTGAGCACACCAAACTGATGACCCTCAAGGTCAAGGATGTGCTGGGTGATGCAAACCCAACTTGCCAGCTCTCTGACAGCGTCACCCAGGCGATGGTCAAGATGACCGAATCGAAGCTTGGCTCCGTGACGCTGGTCGATGCCAGTGGCGGCATTGCCGGGATCTTTACCGATGGCGATATCCGTCGCAAGCTACAGGAATTAGGGCATTCACTACTGGAGAAAAAACTCTCTGAGGTTGATTACACCGCATCGCCCATCACCGTGAATGCAGAGAGCCTGCTGTTCGAGGCGGTCAACATCTTCAATGAAAGAGAAGTTGACAACATCGTCGTGGTTGAAAACAACACCCCCGTGGGCATCCTCGACATTCAGGATCTGGTGAAGATGGGCCTGCTTGGTTAATACCAGCCACTCCCTTGCCAATTAATACCTCTGATAACCAAAGGCTCGCCGAGATCTTTACCGCTCTCGGCGGAACCTTTGTCACCCCCGCCACTGAAATCAGCGCCCGACTACAAGACATCCAGGCGGTTGTCTTTGACTGGGACGGTGTCTTCAATGATGGCTTCAAAGGTGAGGGGTTGCCCAGCATATTCAGTGAAGCCGATTCGATGGGCAGCAACATGCTGCGTTATGGGCTGTGGCGTCAAAACAACACTCTGCCTGTCGCAGCCATCATCAGTGGCGAACAGAACCAGACTGCACGACACTTTGCGAGCCGCGAACACTTTCATCACGTCTATCTCGGCATCCCTGATAAACGCGCAGCGTTAGCGCATCTATGTACAATACAAAAGACCAGGCCAGAAAACGTAGCCTTCATCTTCGATGATGTTAACGACCTCGGCATGGCCGCGCAATGTGGCCTGCGCCTGATGGTTAAACGACAGGCCAGCCCGCTGCTACAAAACTACGCGATCAACAACAACTGCTGCGACTACATCACCAGCAACTGCGGATCGGCGCATGCCGTACGGGAAGCGATGGAATTTATGCTCGGCTTCATCGGGAACTTCGATGCCGTAATCGGTTCACGTACTCGTTACGATGAAATGTATCAGGGTTATTTTGATCAACGTCAGGCAATTGTAACGCAGAGTTTCTACAACGACAGCGGTGTTATTAGCTCGACTGATTAACCTGCTCGGTCTTTGACTCAGCACTCTGACTCTGACCCCGCGCCCACAGGTCTGCATATTTCGCAAACGTCGAGTGCGCCGACAACACTGCCAGTAAAAAACCCTGCGGCCCGTCAAGAAAACCACGTTTCACCAGATACATCTTGATAAAACACCCCACGCCATGAATAATCGCCTGAAGCAGTGATGTCTGACGTCCTTTTTGTTGACGCCCCTGCGCCCACTCATCGGCATAATGCGCCGACTTCACCAGGTAGTGCTTCATATCACGATAGGTAAAATGCAGCAGGTCCCCTTTAAGAAACTGCTGTTGCATCCCTTCATCAAGGATCAATTTTTCATGCACGCGGACATCCCCATAACGTGCCTTCAAGCGGGGATAGAGACGAATCTTGTGCTCGGGATACCAGCCACTATGGCGGATAAAACGCCCAAAACACCACGGCAGGATCGGGACCAGGTAGACTTTTTGTTGCTGGTCACCTGCCACCACTGCCTCGATCTCCTTGCGTAATTCAGGGGTGACACGCTCATCGGCATCAATCATAAAAATCCAGTCACCACTGGCATGTTGCTGCGCACGCTGACGTTGCACCCCAAATCCCTGCCAGTC
>CALZHD010000181.1 GCA_945787155.1 uncultured Gammaproteobacteria bacterium
GGCGGGGAATGACACGCTGGTCGGCGGCACGGGCAACGACACCGTCAATGGCGGCGGCGGTGATGACCTGTTGCTGTTCAACGACGGCGACGGTTTCGACCGCGTCAACGGCGGCGACGGCTTTGACACCCTGCAGGGCGGCGCGGCGGACGATACCATTGGGCTCTCCACCTTCACCGGCAACAACACCGTCGAGCTCATTGATGGTGGGCTGGGCAGCAACGTGATCCACAACACCAACAGCAGCAATACCCTCGACTTCAGCGGCACCACGCTGGAGAACATCGCGGGTATCTATGGCATGGGCGGCAACGACTCCATTACCGGTTCGGCGGGGAATGACACGCTGGTCGGCGGCACGGGCAACGACCATCTCAGTGGTGGTGCAGGTAGCGATATCTACATATTTGGAAGAGGCGATGGGAGTGATACTGTTAGTGATTATAACGCTCAGGATGCACTCCCTGATATTTATGGGGCGACAGAAGATAAGGCACTCTTTGGTTCAGATATATCGATAGAGCAGTTATGGTTTAGCAGGAATGGCAATCACCTGAATGTGAGTGTTATCGGCACAAGCGATCAGCTTGTTGTTTCAAACTGGTATGCAGGAGATGAATATCAAATAGATCGCTTCGAAACAGCGGATGGCTCTCATCTGCTTGATACCCAAGTGGATCAGTTAGTGAGTGCGATGGCGGCATTTAACCCGCCGGGTGTTGGCGAAACGACGCTTTCTCCCGATTTACAGACTGAGCTTCAACCTGTGATTACTGCTGCCTGGCAGAGTGCAGCATGAGCTGATGCTGGGCTTTGACAACTTTTCTCAGTCTACAGGGACTGCGATGGTTGTTTACCGCGGCATAGTTGTTTAAGTTAGTCAGGTAGTTCCGTAGTATAAGAGTCCCTGTCTGGTATTATGCGGACAGGTTTTTTTATTTACAGGACGTAATGTATATGTCACGAGAGGCTGCAAGCCGCTAGTGACGAAAAAAGAGTATTGAGTATGGCAAAGTGGGATAAATACGGCTGTCTGGTAAGTCAATTTCCAGAAGATCTGCGGCAGCGTCATGAGAAATTTCATGGCAAAGCCGTTGTCAGGGCCCGGCAGGCTGGCTGGTCAGGTGAAACCGAGACCGGTGACGAGGAGTAATCAATATACTTCTGGTGTTTTCTGATTAAGTGATAGGAGGGGTAGGGAATTAACGCGCATCTATGACTTAACCAGAGAGTTCCTGTTGCTCTGACCGCCCTGTGTCCGCAGCATTTTCGTACAGCCTTGTTCTCTTCATTCTCTCGTTACACTCAACACTGCTAGCACAATGGTGCTACGCCCACTAAAGTTGCTCCTGCATTCTCCACCATTCTTTTCGCTCATCACCACGAAAGGGCAGATGGCGTGACCTGGCGGCCCTCGCTTCGCTTTCCATGACCGCCAGCGAAAGCTGAGCCCTGTTATCTGATGATCTATGCAGGTTAGCTGATCAACAAGGGTGTTGCGCCGTAGGATCGATTTCAAGATATAGTGGTATCCAGCATGTAACCGCCTGATGTCTGTGGGGTCAGGCACATCGTCGATTTGATGCGTGCTGTTGTCTCAATGATGCTTTAATTACACGCATATCAGTAATATGATGGAATGCATAAGAGTGTTAATCTTATCAGTGATATAAGAAATGCAACGTCAGTTTGACGTATTACCCGGTCAGGCTCAACAATCAAATGGCTTTGATTATATTTAGGGAGGAATAAATAATGACACTCACAAAAAAATTGGGCGCTGAATTTATTGGTACATTTTGGCTCGTACTAGGGGGGTGTGGTAGTGCAGTGCTAGCGGCCTCCTTTCCAGATGTCGGGATTGGTTTGTTGGGTGTCTCGCTGGCCTTTGGCCTTACTGTATTAACCATGGCGTTTGCGATTGGCCATATCTCTGGTTGTCATCTTAACCCGGCGGTTTCAATTGGCCTGTGGTCAGGTGGTCGGTTTTCCATGGCTGAACATGGCCCATAAATCATTGCACAGGTTACAGGCGGTATTGTGGGAGCAGCAGTGTTATATATTATTGCGACAGGACAAGCAGGTTTTGATGTGACTGCCGGCTTTGCCTCGAATGGCTATGGAGAACACTCACCTGGTGGTTATAGCTTAACTGCCGCACTGGTCACTGAAATAGTGATGACTTTTATGTTTCTAATGATCATTTTGGGTGCGACAGATAAACGTGCACCGCAAGGATTTGCTCCGATTGCTATCGGCCTCGGCCTCACGCTTATTCATCTCATTAGCATCCCTGTGACCAACACATCAGTGAATCCTGCAAGAAGCACTGGTGTTGCAATTTTCCAGGGAGACTGGGCAGTATCCCAATTATGGCTTTTCTGGATTGCACCTATCGTCGGGGCTATTTTAGCTGGGGTTGTCTATCGATGGTTTGCAAATGATGAACAAACCTAAAAAAATGTTTCAACATGGATACTTCTCCATGGTCTTTCTGATGGCGTGTTGAAAAATATCTGGGTTAGATCACAAGTGCTACTAATATCAATATTAACTGTGATCTGGCCCCGGCTCGTGTAAGTGTATAAAGGGTTGGTAAAAGGAAGCTGTATGGAATCGGTCATTACGATCAAAGGTATCACCAAAACCTATGCATCAGGACTACAGGCGCTAACCAACATTAATCTGGATATTCGTCGTGGCGAGATCTTTGCGCTGCTGGGGCCGAATGGTGCTGGCAAGACGACGCTGATTAACATTGTCTGCGGTATTGTCACTCCAAGCGCGGGCAGTGTTTACGT
>CALZHD010000182.1 GCA_945787155.1 uncultured Gammaproteobacteria bacterium
CAGAGCCATTATCCCATGATCACGCAAAGACATATCACCAAAGACGCTTACGCTACCGCACCCTTAAACAAGCGATCAGGCGTTCTCACATTACTACTTACCTTTTTTATTGTGGTTTTTTACGGCAGTAACGCTATAGCTTCCACAGTTATTACACCAATTGCTAGCCCTTCCGATGACGCCGCAGAAGCAATGTCAACTGGGAAAATTAACCTTGCGAGTAACAATCTTGTACTCACTTACGATCGGTACGGTGTTGGTGGCCAACGCGTTGGCTTACGCTTCGCACTGAATGTCCCCAGCGACAGCGTGATTACCAACGCCTATATCCAGTTTACCGCCAACGAAGTCTCAACAGGCGACAGTTATCTGATCATCAACACAGAAAACAGCACCAATGCAGCGCCCTTTTCAAACAACAACTTCGATATTTCATCCCGGCGCGTGAGCGCTTCATCGGTCACCTGGACACCACCGAGCTGGAATGCCGTCGGTCAAAGTGGCGTTGATCAGCAAACACCCAACCTCAGCGCCATGATTCAGCAAATCATTAATTCTGAAAACTGGCAGGCCAACAATCATATCGCTTTTATTATGTATGGCGGTGGCGCACGCACATCAGTATCTCATGATGGCTCACTGTTAAATAACGGTTCTACAGCGCTTGCACCACAACTTTATATCGAGTACACATCCAGTAGTGCTCCTGCGCCATCCCCAGAGCCACCCCCGATGCCTGTCAATAATTTTCCTGTAGCACAACAGGACAGCCTGGCAACTTTTGAAGCGACAGCAGCCACCGTTAATGTCCTCGACAATGACACCGGCCTTGAGGATGGCGGCATCACCGTCACCATCAGCAGCGCACCGTCAAACGGCAACGTCTCGATCGGACAGAATGGTGCCATCACCTACACCCCCAATAGTGACTATTCAGGGAGTGACGCCTTCAGCTATCGCATTACCGATGCCGATGGCGATACCAGCAACGCCAGCGTCAATGTGACCGTCAATGCGATCGATCATCTCCCCGTCGCCAACAATGATAGCCTCGTGACCGATGCCGATAAGCCCGCCACCGTCACTGTCCTCAACAACGACAGCGGCCTTGAAGATGGCGGCATCACCGTCACCATCAGCAGCGCGCCATCTAACGGCAGCGTCTCGATCGCACAGAATGGTGCGATCAGCTACACCCCTAACAGTGGCTATGCCGGCACTGACGCCTTCAGCTATCGCATTACCGATGCCGATGGCGATACCAGCAACGCCAGCGTCAATGTGACCGTCAATGCGATTAACGTGACCGTTAATACGACCAGTCATACGCAAGTGGTAGTCAGCGATGACGCCGCAGAAGCAATGTCAACGGGGAGAGTGGATCTTGCAAGTAGCGATCTTGAACTCACTTACGACCAAGGTGGCATCGGTGGTCAACGCGTTGGCTTACGCTTCGCACTGAATGTCCCCAGCGACAGCGTGATTACCAACGCCTATATCCAGTTTACCTCCGACGCAGCCTCAACAGGCAGCAGTTACCTGATCATCAACACAGAAAACAGTGCCAATGCGGCGCCCTTTTCAAGTAACGACTTTGACATTTCATCCCGGCGCGTGACCGCTTCATCGGTCATCTGGACGCCACCAAACTGGAATGCCGCCGGCCAAAATGGCATAGAGCAGCGTACACCCAACCTCAGCGCCATGATTCAGGAAATCATTGATTTAGACAACTGGCAAGCCAACAATCATATGATGGCGCGCTGTTACATTACGGCTCGACAGAGCTTGCGCCACAACTCCATATTGTATACACAGCAAAAAACACCCCCGTGCCTACACCAGCCCCTGCACCCGTCGACAATATTCCCATTGCACAAGCGGATAGCCTGACAACTTCTGAAGAGATGGCGGCGACCATCAATGTCCTCGCCAATGACAGCGGCCTTGAAGATGCGCCGATCACTATCGCCATCAGCACGACACCATCCAACGGTACTGTATCGGTCGCACAGAACGGTGCCATCACCTACACCCCCAACAGTGGGTATTCAGGGAGTGACACCTTCGCCTATCACATTACCGATGCCGATGGTGATGCGAGCAGTACCAGTGTGAATGTAACCATAACCCCAGAGACGAATCCTGCCCCCAATCAGCCCCCCGCCATTAGTGGCTTTCCTACACTCGCTGGCGTTGAAAACCAACCGTACCTATTTACACCAACGGCGAGCGATATGGATGGCGATCCACTGACATTCGGCATTATCAATCGACCATCATGGGCCAGCTTTAATTCCACCACCGGGCAGCTTTCAGGTACCCCGGGGTATTCCGATAGCGGTGTTTATAGCAATGTTACGATCAGCGTCAGTGATGGCAATGACACAACTGCCCTGGCACCGTTTTCGATAAGCGTTGCAAACCTCAACCGAACCCCCACTATCAGCGGTTCTCCTGTGATGACGATCAGTGAAGGGGCGATGTACAGTTTCATCCCAGTGGCTAACGACCCGGATATGGATCCACTGACATTCAGCATTATCAATCGACCATCATGGGCCAGCTTTAATTCCACCACGGGTGAGCTTAGTGGTATACCTAATAGTAATGATGTGGGAAGCTATGATGCGATTACAATTTATGTCGATGATGGTGAGCTGTTAGCATCGCATCCTAGTTTTACTATTGTCGTTGACCCATTGCCTTCTTCTGGGAGTGCAACTCTAAACTGGATAGCCCCCGCGACCAGGGTAGATGGATCAGTGCTGTTGCTTAGCGAGCTGGGTGGGTATCATATCTATCATGGGACAGATGCAGGAAACCTGACATTATTTCTGGATATAAATGATCCTGGTGTTAACGAGTATGTTATTGAGAACTTGGCTATTGGCACTCATTACTTTGCCGTTGCTGTCTATGATACTCTAGGAGTTGAGAGTGAACTTTCTGAGATAAGGGCCAAAACAGTGAATTGACGTCACTTTCATAGAGACTCCGAAGCGTTAAAATATAGCTTATCAGGAGGACACTATGAGTGGAAAATGGCATACAAAGGAATTCAAGCTTGAGGCCGTCAAACAGATCACAGACCGGGACTATTTGGTTGGTGATGTCAGCGAACGGCTAGGTGTCACGATCAGGAGCCTTTATGAATGGATCAAGCGCTACGGCAATGTCAGCGAGCGATATCAATCAGAAAATAACTAGCAAGACGAGATTCGTCGTTTTCAATCTGAGCTCAAACGAGTCACTGAAGAGCGCAATATCCTAAAAAAGGCCGCAGCGTATGAAATGCCCTTTAGGTACTTTGCCAAAGAGTCCGGGTGAAGTACTCATTTATCAAGGCCGAGAAAGACACTTACTCCACTGAGTCTCTGTACCGTGTCATCGGGGTACACCCGAATGCGTTTTATGCCTGGCTCAAACAATCACAGTCTGCTCGGGCCGATGAGGATAATCGATTGCTTGAGCTAGCAAAATAATCAATGCCGACATCCACAAAAAAACAATAATAAATAAAAGGTCAATCATAAAGAACGGGCATTGGATCTCAGTCAAACACGCCATCAAAGCTGAAGTGCGACTCTTCGAACGTCTCTTCAACCATCCAAGCCACGAGATGGCAAAACGTACATCGATCACCTCAATCCTCAGTCACTGCCAACACTGACAAACTGCTATCTTGAGTCAACGCTAGCCAGTGCCAGCTCCGGTGAGCAGTATAAGTTTGAACACAAAGG
This sequence comes from uncultured Gammaproteobacteria bacterium, assembly GCA_945787155.1. Classification (GTDB taxonomy): domain Bacteria; phylum Pseudomonadota; class Gammaproteobacteria; order SZUA-140; family SZUA-140; genus SZUA-76. The sequence continues at coordinate 3,744 of CALZHD010000182.1, forward strand.
GTAATGAAGAATAATACAGCTTCGATCCGGGGATCAGGCCGGGAATAAACCCATCTATAATCACAGCGCGACACTACGGAACACCTGGCCTAAGACATGAAGAAAAGAAGTAAAAATAATATAGCTAAACTTAATAATAACCCATGAAATAATAAGTTATATTTTGTGATCCAGTTCTCGAAAATAGCTAACAAAAGTAAGCATAGTTCATCAATCGTATTATCGCATTAGTTGAGAGAGCCTTTATGCCCATTAAAACAACATACCTGGCCGCACAGATGCGCCTAGGTTCAGTTGATGTAGTTACTGCCTCATGTAACAAAGCCATCGATTACTCAATCGACGAACGCTGTAACGGCACGACTTTCTTGCTCCACACTCAAACCACTCAATTAGGTGTCTTGTCCGAATCTGGGACACAACACCCCTGAGGCAAAACGTCCTCACACAGACGAATACTATAGTGCTTGATCTTGTGCGTATCTTCCCAAAGATACATATGACCCATGATTGAGCAAAAATAAAGAAAATAGAAATCAATTTAGCAGAGCCATTATCCCATGATCACGCAAAGACATATCACCAAAGACGCTTACGCTACCGCACCCTTAAACAAGCGATCAGGCGTTCTCACATTACTACTT
>CALZHD010000183.1 GCA_945787155.1 uncultured Gammaproteobacteria bacterium
CCGGATGCACCGCCGAAACATTACCTGATCCTCAAATACAGTGCCGTCTTCTCGGCAAGCGGTCTGCCTGCCAGACTCCCGTGGTACAAAGGTCTTGGTGCTGCGCTGGCAGGCGATACCGATGTATGGCATGAACTCGATATCCACGGTGCGATCCAGATCCTGGTTAACGAAAAGCCCCGCCAGCCGGAGATCCTGCTGCTGGCGCAGCACAACCACTTCCGCGCCTATGTGGTGGGAAAAGATATCCCGGCATGGGGGGCTGATCGCCAGATAATGGTCTGTTACGCCCAGCGCTCCAACGAGCCCTACCCCTGTCCAACTGATACCGATATAAGCAGACACCGCACGGTCGGCAGCCCAGGAAACTTCAGCTTTGTATTGACCGGCGAAAATGCGCTGTGGGATGGCAGTGAAGATGTTGTCTACAGCGAGCAGGCAGGCGCCTCGGAAATCAGTTACGAATTGAGGTTCCTGCCAAGCCGGGATCCTCTATACGTTAGCTGGATCCCGCTCGGTGACAAGATGAAAATACTCGGGCTATTCCCGACCTTCTATCGCGAAGGCCCTCCGGGCATGGATATGAACACCTTCCCCAACCTCAAAAAATATACCGACATCGCCAACTTCTGGTATTTCAAAGAAGGCGATATAGAGGCTGCCCGCTTGATGAAAGAGACCGTTAACGGTTTTGATCTGGGCGACACCACACCGTTGCTTCAGTACCACGGCGAAAATTTGTGGAAGGCGCTGCAGTGATAACCTGCGTAACATGTCATCGATACTGGAAACACAGAACCTGCCTGCCAGCGCATCTTTCTCGAACAGATACCGTCAATTATGATAGTCACCACGAGCACCACAGGTAAACATCATGAAACTCAACCTCTACCAAATCGATGCCTTCGCAAACCATATCTTTGAAGGCAACCCCGCTGCTGTCTGTCCACTTGATAAGTGGTTACCGGATGAGCTAATGCAAGCGATCGCAGCGGAGAATAACCTATCCGAAACCGCCTTTTTTGTTACCACTGAAACGGGCTATGCGATCCGCTGGTTTGCACCGCTAGCGGAGGTCGAACTATGTGGTCATGCGACTCTGGCAAGTGCCTATGTGATCTTTAATATTCTCGGCGATACACGCGAAGCCATTCACTTCGACTCAAAGAGCGGCGTACTAACCGTTACGCAAACCGACGACCTGCTGGCGATGGACTTTCCCGCTCAACCAATTGAAGCATGTGAGACGCCAGATGCGATTATCGAGGCGTTTGGTCACAAATCTTTGAAGTGCGCACAACGAGAAGATTATATCGTTTTTTTTGAGCACGAAGCCGATGTTGCGGCAGCTGCGCCTGATATGACAAAACTCAGTCAACTCGACCTGCGCGGTGTCGCCATCACTGCCCCCGCTGAACAATACGATTTCGTGGTGCGCTTCTTCGCCCCCAGGTACGGTATCAATGAGGACCCGGTTACCGGTTCCTCCTACACTCAACTCGCGCCCTATTGGGCCGAAGTGCTGGGTAAAACGAAACTGCGTGCAAAACAGATCTCAAAACGCGGTGGTGTGGTTAACTGTTCAATCGAGCGCGATCGGGTGGTGATTTCAGGCACTGCAGTAAAATACATGGAAGCGATTATTGAAGTATGAAAAACGTTACCAGGGGGTACCTGCACCCCCAATATTTGCACCAAATCTCGTACCCTAGTAGATTGCAGATTCACCACCAATATTTATAAGATCATCCGGAGCACGCCCATGGGCAATTCACTTCTCGACCAGCTAAAAAAGAGCGGACTCGTAGATAAGTCCAAGGCACAAAAGAGCAAGCATAGTCAATATAAAAACAAGAAACAGAAGAGCAAAAAGGGTGCGGCTGCGCAACTGGATGAGGCGACGATATTAGCCAATCAGGCCCATGCGGAAAAGGTTGAACGTGACCGCCAGCTTAACCAGCAACTAAAAGAAGAAGCGGAGCGTACCGCCATCACCGCCCAGATCAAACAACTCATCGAAACTAACCGTATCAAAGAATATGATGGCGATATTGCTTACAATTTTACTGATGCCAATATCGTCAAGCGCCTCTACGTATCAGAAAAAATTCGCGGGCATCTAACCGCCGGTCACCTAGCTATCGCTAAACTTGACGATGGTTACGCACTAGTCCCTGCCCCTGTCGCAGATAAAATCAGACAACGCGATGAGCAGTGCATCATCATGAATGAGCACCGCGACGAACCTGCATTGAACGAAGATGACCCATACGCTGACTATCAGATTCCCGATGATCTAATGTGGTAAGTGAATAACATTCTCATATTTTCTGTGAAGCTCTCCCTTCGCGTACTGGCATTGCTGTCTGCGCTCATCTGCGTGTTTCCGGCGCACGCTGAAAATCAGTTTGAAATCGATATAAAGGCCGTCCGTGAAATTTATTTAATAGCCACTGACGGCACCGAACGCGACATTCGTAAAGCAACAAGAAAGATTCGCCAGTTAGAATCGAAATATCCGGGCAATCCTCTTGTGCTTGCTTATAAAGGTGGTGCACTCTCCTTAAGAGGTAAAGACATTGGCAAGCGACCACTTGACCGAATGCGCGAAACCGAAGAAGGACTGAACATTCTAGATCGCGCCTTACGTAAGCTCAACCAGCACAACGGACACTACCTCGAAACTGTTGAGACGCGATTAGTCGCCACATATGTCTTTATCAACCTG
>CALZHD010000184.1 GCA_945787155.1 uncultured Gammaproteobacteria bacterium
TTCTTCTGTAGTGGCTTTTCTTGCATCGTATTTCATACGCGTAATAATAAACTGATTTACAAAACAGTGGTATTGTTTTCTAGTGTACCGTTAGTAAGTAGATCAAAGGCCGTCTGCTTTAGCTTGCTTCCCATCATCAAACCATCGGGGTTGAATTAACGAAAAGCCCCCAATTGGGGGCTTTTTATTGTTAAAACCAAACTCATATCAGCTAGGGTTGGAGCCCATTAAGCACCTCCTCAAGCAGCGGATAGACCAGTGTCTGGTGGGGACAGCTGATGATACTATCTTTTACCCATGAGTAAGTCGGTCCATTTTCTTCGTCAGGTTTTCCACGTAGTGGATCGTTAGAGGCGCATCCATCGGTTACCTTAATCGCTTTGGTCACATCAGTAATTGCCTTTCCTGTATTGTCATTGGCTAATGCCTTAAGTGCATTGCGCAAGTGTTTATCCATCGAGATTTTATCACCGTTATTTTTGAAACAGCTAGATGGAATCTCATTATTAATGACATTTCTGGCATCATTGATTAGAGACGATGCCGAAACCGCGGTAATTATCACTGAGTGTGGTGCTGAGTAATCAAAACCATCGAAGACAGTTAACTCCACCTCGTACTCACCAACAACATCCGGAGTGAAATACGGTGCTGCCGTAGTGCTATCAAATAAGGTAGCCACGCTAGCCGGAGAAGTCGGCTTACTGACTAGCTCCCAGCTGTATGTTAGCGGATCAAAATTTGAATCATTGCTGCTACTACCATCTAATACAACCAAATCACCAACGTAGACACCTTGGCCAGGCCCTGAATTCGCGTTGGGTGGAACGTTCTCGGATGAAAACTCTACCTTATCTGAAGCGCTCGCAAGTCCACCCTCGTCGGTAACCACGAGACTGACGCTATATGTGCCAAGCTTATCAGCTATAAAAGTTGGTTCTTGTATGTTTGCATTGTCAAATGCCACCGTGCTACCCACTGGTACACCGTCAAAACTCCACGCATACTGTAAATCCCCAGTGGCGGTATTGTCATCAGTAGAATTTCCGCCATTGAGATACACAATTCCCCCCGGATGAATCATCTGATTCGACCCCGCTTCTGCGGTGGGACGCTCGTTGGCTGAGGCATACTTCGCATAAAATGGCCCGCTAGTGGTTTCACTGGCATCACCTGGGCCGGGGTCAAAATCAACAGTCCCGTTAAAACTACCAGCTATATAAACAATATCGTTCTGATCTAATGCTATGCCAGCGCCCCGACCTGTACCGCTCCCCTGCATTTCATTGGTGGACTGCAATATGCCACTGGGATTTATACTGGCGATATAAATGGTACCGGTTCCCGCCACGTATGTAACATCCGATAAATATCCCGTCACATACACGTGACCATCAGCATTTACTACCAGTGCATAAGCTTCATCTCTTCCGATATCGCCAAATGTTTCAGTCCAAGCGTAGCTGCCGTCAGCGTTAAGTTTAGTGACAAATATATCCCAGGAGCCGTTTGACGTGTGATAGTCAATAGCCGTAGATGGATCAAAGTCTACTGTGTCAATAAATTTTCCCGCAATGTAGACATTACCATTACTATCGGTATCGACTTTATTTAGCTCAAAAGTCTTAAATTGCCGGGTCCATTGGTAGATACCATTATTATCAGTCTTGGTGATAAAACCGATCCCGTCAGAATTTGAGCGTATATCTACGCCTGCACCATGATCAAAATCCAATTCACCGACAAAATAACCCATATTAAATATATTATTATTAATATCGACAGCAATGCCCGTTGATTGTTCTAAACCATCGGTTCCCAAAATTCTAACGCCACCGTAGCTGCTATCAGCATTTATTCTTGTTATAAACAGATCAGCATTAACAAGGCCGTTTGCATCTCTGCCGAATGTCCAATCTCTATTATCAACGCCCTCTGTCGGATCAAAATCTACCGTCGATAAAAAAGATCCCGCAAGGTGGATATCGCCCATGTTATCGACGGCGATACCGTCAACAGATTCTCTGTCTTTTCCGCCAAACGTCCGAGTCCAGCCGTAACTCCCATCTGAATTGATCTTGCTCAAAAAAATATCACCTTGGGAAGTCGTACTAACAAAAGAACAACTATTGGTTGCACAGAAAGTTTTATGAATGTCCTCACCCCCGGTCGGATCAAAATCAACAGTTCCCCAGAATTTACCTGTGACAAAGATATCACCATTGGCGTTGATGGCCATAAACATGGTCGGATCATAAGTTCTTGTAGATATAACTCTGGACCAGCCGTAACTACCATCCGCATTGAGTTTTGTAATATAAAACTCACCACCGAGAACTCGCGAAGCCATATCCACGCCGTCTGTGGGGTCTAAATCACTAGTGCCAATGACTAATCCGCGAAGAAATACATTCCCGCTATTATCAACAACGACATCAAATGGCGCCGAGTAACTTGCATCCCATGTTGTCGTGGCTATGTTACTTAAGCTATTGGCAAATACTGGTATTGAAAACACACTAGTGAATGCGAGCAACAAATAGGTAATTCCAGCTCTAATTATCAATTCTATATCTCCCTTTAATATACAAAGAAAAAAGCACACGACCACTTCGATAGAACGATGATCACTCTAGTTGATGAATGTCTCACAAGCAAATTGATTAGTTCTGTCGCAGAC
>CALZHD010000185.1 GCA_945787155.1 uncultured Gammaproteobacteria bacterium
AACGCCTCTTATTTATATTATTAATTAAAGTATTTACTATTAAAAATTAATAGTATTTTGATGTCAAGGATTTTCGATGAGTAAAAAACGCTGTTACAAGCAATATTGTGGATTGGCCAAGGCGATGGATGTGATAGGAGAACGTTGGACGATTCTGATACTGAGGGATTTGCTATTGGGGCCATGGCGTTATTCTGACCTGATTGAACGCCTTCCTGGGGTGACGACAAACCTGCTCGCAAGTCGACTAAAAGAGATGGAAGAAAATGGTTTGATCAAAAAAACGCAGCAGTCATCACTAGGGTCACCGCATGTCTATGAGCTGACAGTATTGGGACGAGCGCTTGAGCCTGCGATGCTGGCGCTGAGTCAGTTTGGTTTTAATTATATGCATGGCGGACCTAACCCAGACGAGCAGGTCGATCCGGGGCGTGCTTTACTTAACCTCAAATCCCGCTATGACAGCAAACAAAAAGGTGTTGTGACTTTCTGTTTTTACAATGAATATGCGCACGATCGGCAGGAATACTATCAGGTCGACTTCTCTACTGCAGGTGTAGATATACGATTCGGAAAAGAGCGCGCTGACACTCCGTGTGTTGAGCTTTCTCTTAACACATACGCCGACCTTGTATTTCGTAATGTCAGTGCGAAAGCGCTTGAGAAGCAGGGTAATCTATTAGTCACAGGAGACAGAAAAAAATGGAACAGGTTCCTGAGCGCTTTCGGTTTGAACAATTAGCGTAGTATGATTCTCATCTTCTCTGCGTAGCAGATGCTGAGAGATTTTATTGTAGTCGCTAATGGGTTTTTCCAGCAAGTAGTTGATTATTGTGCCATCAATATTGAAACTTCTGCGGATCGAGCAGATTCATTGCCGGCGGTATCCTCTGCTGATATTGCAAAGAAGTGATCAGTTAGGTCTGGGATTTCGAGATCATATGAGGCGACATTGCCAAGCCAGATTTTATCCGTGTATACACCCGGTTGCGTACCATGATAGAGGTAATATCCGGAGAGGTCTGGTTCTGAATTGGCATCCCAGGAGATTCTGATGGTTTGAGAACAGTTGCCTGAAGCGCACAGGACATTGACGGTGGCTGGCATATCTATATCGGTGATAAGGCTATCGTTGTTGGCGACGGGTTTCTTGTGTTTATTAGCGGTGGTCAACACAAAACGTTTTTTTCATTTAACCGTCAAGCCTAAATTATTCATCAGACTTTGCATCCGATAGCGGCCAATTTCATAGCCTTCTTTGCGTAGATGTTTCATCATCTGATGGCTGCCCGAATTCTGTCGGGACTCCATGAGCAGCGCCTTCATTCGATGGCACAGTGCTCAAGTGTCGCTGTAGGTCACCAAAGGCCCAGCTAGCGTCAATTGTAGTAGGCGCTGTAGTTAACCTTCATTACCCGGCATAGTGCGGTGACAGGGAAGTTTGCCTGCTGTTCTTTGATAACCCGTTCTCCACTTCATTTTTCTCGCAAAGAAGGTACTGGTCTATTCAATGGATAGCGATTATATTTGAATAAGCACTTTCATTAAATTCTGCATCAAACGATGTGATTGCAACATAATACGACCCAGATAACAAATTATTATCTATTGTATATTGCGTGGTAGAGCCATCATTAATCAGAGCAAATGCAAACAGATTGCCAGGATCAGTTCCAACATACACCGAATATCCTGCGATTTCACTCAGTGAGAGTGGGGTGTTATCAGTTTTTGTTGTGGGGGCGGTCCATGTAAGGGTAATCGTGCTTCCATCTACTACCGGCGTATTAACGGTCACATTCACACTGGCGCTGCTCGCATCCCCATCGGCATCAGTCATGCGATAGGCGAAGGCGTCACTCCCCGCATAGCCGCTGTTGGGGGTGTAGGTGATGGCACCGTTCTACTGCTGATGGTGACGGTGATGCCGCCATCTTCAAGCCCGCTGTCATTGTCGAGGACATTGATGGTGGCCGCCGTCTCTTCCGAAGTTGTCAGGCTGTCCTGTTGTGCAGCAGGAATGTTGTCGACAGGTACAGGAAATGGTGCTGGCTCGGAAGCATTTGCTGATGTGAATTCAACATGAAGTTGTGGCGCAAATTCTGTAGAACCGTAATTTAACAGCGCGCCATTACGTGAGACTGATGTGCGTGCGCCACCCCCATAGAGAATAAAAGCGATATGATTGTTGGCTTGCCAGTTTTCAGAATCAATGATTTCCTGAATCATGGCGCTGAGGTTGGGCGTGCGCTGGTCCATGCCATTTTGACCGACAGCATTCCAGCTCGGTGGTGTCCAGGTAACCGATGATGCGGTTGTGCGCCGGGATGAAATATCGAAGTCGTTGCCTGAAAAGGGCGCCGCATTGGCACTATTTTCTGCGTTGATGACCAGGTAACTGTCGCTTGTAGAGACTTTGTCGGAGGTGAACTGGATATAGGCGTTGGTAATCACGCTGTCGCTGGGAGCATTCAGGGCAAAACGTAAGCCAACGCGTTGGCCACCGACACCGCCTCGTTCGTACGTGAGCACAAGATGGTTACTCGTAAGGTCCACTCTCCCCGTCGACATGGCTTCTTCGGCATCATCGCTGATAACTACCGGCCCATGAACGATCGCATTAATGGCCTTAATGGTCACATTTACACTGGCGCTGCTAGTATCGCCATCGGCATCATTAATGTGATAGGTAAAGACATCCGTTCCTGTATAGCCACTATTGGGGGTGTAGGTGAGATTGCCACTCTGTCCAATGGTGACGCTGCCGTTAGAAGGTGGACTGCTGATAGCGATGCTGATGCCGCCATCCTCAAGACCGGTGTCATTATCGAGGACATTGACGGTGGCCGCCGTCTCTTCCGAAGTTGTCAGGCTGTCCTGTTGTGCAACAGGAATGTTGTCGACAGGCACAGACTCAGGAGCTAGTGCTGGCTCGGAAGCATTTGCTGATGTGAATTCAACATGAAGTTGTGGCGCAAACTCTGTAGAACCATAATTTAATAGCGAACCATCATGTGATACTGATGTGCGTGTGCCACTTCCATAGATAACAAAAGCGACATGATTATTGGCTTGCCAGTTTTCAGAATCAATGATTTCCTGGATCATGCTACTTAGATTAGGCGTACGCTGGTCAATGCCACGTTGCCCGATGGTATTCCAGTGTGGTGGTGTCCAGACGAGTGATGCAGCAGTGGCACTCCGGGATGAGATATCGAAGTCGTTGCCTGAAAAGGGCGCCGCATTGGCACTGTTTTCAGTGTTGATGATCAGGTAACTGTGGCCCGTTGAGACTTCATCAGTAGTAAATTGAATATAGGCGTTAGTAATCACGCTGTCGCGGGGAATATTCAGCGCGAAACGTAAACCAACGCGTTGACCACCTACACCGCGTTTTTCGTAAGTGAGTTCAATATCGCTACTTGCAAGATTAACTCTCCCAGTTGACATTGCCTCTTCAGCATCATCGGAAGGACTAGCAATTGGTGTGATACTGATTTCAGAAGCTAAAGCATTACCGCCGCTAAAACTTGTGATCAAAAGAGAAAGCAGTAATGCGGCAAGTCCTGATTGCTTGATTATGGATGTTGAAGAGTAAGCAGCTTTGATGATCTGTTTTTGCGTGGTCATGGGATAATGGCTCTATTAATTAGCTTTTGTTTTCATCTGAAGCGAAACTGATATCTAGTTTCTGCTTCAATTATTGTGCGATGTGTGTATCCCATCCCTGGGGAGTACGCACAGAATATTAAAATTTATTGTGTAGCCGTTATTGCCTTAGAGGGGCGGGCTGATTGTCGCGACTCGAGCCATATTGAGTCGGGTTTAAACAAAAATGCGGTGCTAAATTTTATGTAGATTGAGTGGTTGATGGTTTGAAGGTAAGAACCTGCAGCTACATTGACTGAGCCCAGGCGCGACAATGCGGCCAGACATGTTGTTTTAATCTGCATAGAGGTTATCTCATGTTTAGTGCAATAAGTACGAAAGCTGAACTATGCTTACATTTGATATCTATTTTTGAGAACTGAGTCACAAATATATAACCTACTTTTTAATGGGTTATTGCGGGTTCAACTGTACTCATTTTACATCTTTTTTTCCATCTTAGCCCAGGTGTCTCGTAGTGTCACGGTGCGATTGTAGATCGGTTTATTTCCGGCTTGATACATCGGGTCAAGGCAATAGTACCCTTCGCGTTCAAACTGAAACTGTTCACCACAGGTAGCACCAGCCAGTGTGGGCTCTAGATAGCAGTTTGTCAGGGTAAGCAGTGACTGCGGGTTGAGGTGATCGATGTATGTTGTGCCATCTTTGCTGTTGTCAGGGGTTGGATGGTTGAAGAGGCGGTCGTAGAGCCGGACTTCTGCTTCGATGGCGTGTTTTGCAGAAACCCAGTGGATGACACCCTTGACCTTGCGTCCT
>CALZHD010000186.1 GCA_945787155.1 uncultured Gammaproteobacteria bacterium
ACTGTCCAGCGGGATCATCACCACATCACTGGCCCAGACGTAGTCCTGCCACGGGGCTTCGACCTGCCGTTGTACCGGCAGATAGCCCTCTTTTTCATAGTTAATGGTGAGTAGTCCACCACCGTTTACCACCATATCAAACATGCCATCATCACGGCTCAGCGTTTGCCCATACTCATCATGATGATGGGTGGTAATAGTGACGCCACTCAATGGCAGATTATCTCGATCCATCACTCTGCCGCGTACCACCGCCACACGACGCGCTTCGATTGTGCCCGCTGCAACACCCGTCTGGATTGGGTCTGTCCCGCTGTAGAGGAAAGCGGTTGCATTATGCAGTGTAGTCACGATCGTGGGATCAAGCGCGGGTGCGACTGTAGCCGGATCTGGTGGAATCGTCCCACCATTACCGCTCGCTGCTGACACCGTCACTACGAACACCTGCGTAGCTTCAGCACCGGCTTGATCCACTACCCGCACGGCAATGTTGTGATCACCAACATCAACAGCAGCAGGCGTCCACTCGATCAACCCACTCACACTATCAATCGACATGCCGACAGGAGCAGTGGTGAGCGAATAGGTCAACAGATCCCCTACATTCGGATCACTTGCGTCGACATCATAGCTGTAGACTGCATTCTCTGTTGCAACTGTAATAGGAGTCGAACTAACCATTGGCGCTTGATTAAGCACCAAGGTGACATTGATGCTCGCTGCACTACTGTTGCCCGCGATATCAAGCGCTGAAATGGTAATGCTATTACCACCTTCGACCAGGGCAAGCGTATGGGTAAAACTGCCATCTACCGCCGGAATGACTAGTTCGCCATTGATGGTGAAATTGGCAAGCGTGTCGATTTCACTGACAGATCCACTCACGATGGCGGAGGCATCCGTCAGTACATCGCCATCCAGCGGTGAGTTAATTTGAATGCTCGGCGCAGATTGATCGATATTCAACGTGACTGATGTTGTGACATCATTACCTGCCGCATCGGTCGCAGTGCCACTCACCACCCGCCCTGTGCCATCCATGTTGATTGTCGTTGCCGCTGGGCATACGGCAATACCACTCAACGTATCCGAACAGGTAAACGCAACATTAACCTCACTGTTATGCCAGCCCGCTGCATTCGCATCCGGGGTGACTGTCGCCACAATATCCGGTGCAGTAGTATCAAGATTCACCGTCGTCGAGACAGTTGTACTCTTCCCTGTGACATCAGTGGCGGCGCCTGCAACGACCTGACCAGTACCTTCTATGGTGAGTAATGCTGGATCACTGCATATCGCAATGCCTGAGCCACTGTCGGCACAGACAAATGAAACCGTCACATCGGCGTTATGCCAGCCATTGAGGTTGGCTAATGGCGCTTGTGTGGCGCTGATGGTCGGGGCGAATTTATCCAGGTTGATGGTGACATCGGCATCGGCGCTGTTGCCGCTTTTATCTTCGGCACTGCCGTTGATGAGTTGATTGGGGCCTTCATTACTGACGAGTTGTGCTGGTGTACAGGTCGCCATCCCCGACAGTGCGTCACTGCAATCAAAGCTGACGGTGACATCACTGTCATGCCAGCCGTTGAGGTCTACGGGGGTACTCAAGGTGGGGGTGATGAGCGGTACGGTTTTATCGATGTTGAGCGTGTGTGACACTGACGTGCTGTTGCCTGCGACATCGACCACGGTGCCATTGACGCTTTGCGCGCCCCCTTCACTGCTCACTAACAGATCCGCCGGGCATTGCACGATGCCTGACAGTGCATCACTACAGTTGAATGCCACGGTAACATCACTATTCTGCCAGCCAAACAGGTTCGCAATGGGCAGCGGTGCGGCGGTGATCTGCGGAACGCTTTTATCGAGGTTAATCGTGACTGAGGTGGTGGCGGTATTACCAAAATGATCACTGGCTTCACCAGTCACGACCTGCCCTGCGCCTTCACTGGCAACCAAAACAGGTGCAGGGCAACTGGCGACGCCAGACTCCGCATCATCACAGATAAAACTCACGGTCACATCTTGCGAATGCCAACCGGTGCTATTTGGTAAGGATGATAACGTCGCTTCAATCGTCGGCGGTGTCACATCGCGTTCACACGCTATCTGCACCACAATCCCGCCACCCGGTTTACCACGTACTTCGACGGCTAGTTCATTCGCGGCGGTTAACGTCACCGGTTTATCAAGATATGAAATCTGCTGATTAAACTCATTCGGTGCAATGACCTGCACCCACTGCTGTCCCAGCTAATAAATTAAAAAAGCCTGATTTCTTGTCCTTTGTTAAAATGAAGTTGTCTAGAAAACACTTATAACAAGGGGAAATCAGGCACGCTCTCCCAAATACTAAAAATGGTGCCGCGACTTGAGTTCGAGCGGCTGGGAAATCAACATGATGGACGTCGCCGAAGTGATGCATTATCCAGATGGTCGCAATTTGTCGCTTTAAGTGTTGGTCAGTTGGCTGGGCGCACCAGCTTAAGAGATATTGAGGCCACGCTCCAAAGTCAGTCTAAGCAGCACTATCACCTGGGTACACAATCTGTGAGCCGCTCAGCGCTTGGCCGTGCCAATGAGACGCTAGATTACGCGTTCTTTTTATCCTTGTTCAAGGTGCTCTATCAGCGCTGCTGCCAGCATACACCGCGACACGGCTTCAAATTTAAGCGCAAGCTGTTTTCGCTAGATGGAAGCCTGATCAGCCTGTCGATGAAGGTCTTTCCGTGGGCGGACTACAACTGTAAGAAAGCCGCCTTTAAACTGCACATCGGGCTTGATCATGACGGTTTCATACCGGCATTTGCCGCCATCACACTTGGTCGGGAATCAGAATCATCCCAGGCGCGCCTGTGGAACTATCCCAAAGGGAGCGTGCTTGTGTTTGACAAGGGCTACAATAGCTATCAATGGCATAACACACTGACAGACAAGGGATTGATATGGGTAACTCGGATTCGTGGGAATGCTCTGTACCGTGTATTGGAGCGCCGTCCGACAGGTAGCAATCCCGCGATTACGAGTGATCAGACGATTGAATACACAGGCAAACAGGCGCATACGACCAGACTTCACCCTGTTCGTCGCATTGGCTATCGAGACCCCGAAACAAACAAGCACTACATCTTTATTACGAACAATTTCCACTGGTCGGCAGAAACGATTGCCGAGATATATAAACAACGATGGCAGGTGGAACTGTTTTTTAAATGGATCAAGCAGAACCTGAAAATAAAATCATTTTTAGGCACGAGCGAGAACGCCGTGATGACGCAGATCATGGTGGCATTATGCAATTATTTATTGCTGGCTTATTTGAAATTCAGGTCAAAAGCCAGCAGCAGTTTGCAGAAAATCATTCGGTTACTACAAACCAATTTGTTTAGCCGACGACCACTGATGGAATTAATAGAACCCATCAATAAGGATCGACCACCTGATATGCAACTACGATTAGCGCTGGTGCGGAGTTAAGTGGGACAGCAGTGGGTCAGAGCCCTTTTCCCCTGCCCCGTTAAATTTGTAATGGCCTCTCATATCTAGATGCCCCAGCCAACCGCAATCAGTTTCTGATCAATCTCTTCACGCGTTTCAGCTTCGAGCTTTGTATCATCAGTCGGTGTCATACTCCACCCAGGCATCTCATTTTTAGTTTCTATGTCCGTTCACAGGCACCACCCCCAACTTCCACACCGCAACAGCCGCCAGCCTGCCACACCCGCAGGCAAAATCATCCATGAAAATAATTAAAATCAGGAAAACAGCGCGTAAAGCCGCTGCTGAAAGGAATCACCCCAGAGCACTCCTACCCCTCACCTGATCACCATTGTGGCCAACTAACCCCATAGTTTCAATGTAAATTATTCACAATCGAGCATAAAGAAATACCGAAGCCCCACCCTTCAACCATCAGAAGAAGAAATAACAGGCACCTCCCCCACCTTCCCCACCGGAAAAACCACAAACTCCCCCTCCTCCAAAGCATCCGCCGCCTTCCGCAAGCGTGCCGGCGGTTCATCGATCGGCTCTGAGGTGAGCGGAAACGCGCCCCAGTGAATCCCGATCGAATAGCGCGAACGGATATCGCGATGCAGCTGCACCGCCTCTTCAGGATTGACATGCATATCCTTCATAAACCAGCGTGGGTCGTAACCGCCGATCGGGATCAGTGCGAGGTCGAACGGCCCCTCGCGCTCTCCGATCTCGGTAAAGAGCTGCTTCTGATAACCTGTATCCCCAGCGAACCAGAATTTAAAGCCGTCGATCTCCACCGACCATCCCGCCCACAACGCCTGCTGGCGATCGTTCAGCGTACGGCTGCTCCAGTGCTGCACCGGCGTCGCGGTCACCACCGCCCCCGCAATCTCGGATCGTTCCCACCAGTCCAGCTCGATCACATTGGTCACCCCCTTGCCAGCAAACCACTCCTTATGGCCCGGCGGTACCAACCATGTGGTGCTGTCGCCGAGTCGCTTCACCGTTGCGGTGTCGAGGTGGTCGTAGTGGTTGTGGGAGAGCAGGACAAAGTCGATCGGCGGTAGCTGCTCGACAGCGATCGACGGCGGCGTCGCACGCTTCGGCCCCATGAACGAAAACGGAGAAGCCCGTTTTGAGAACATCGGGTCGGTGAGGATGTTGACCCCGCGATACTGAATCAGTACCGTCGCGTGGCCGATCCAGGTCACCTGCGGTGCATCACCCGGATTAATGATCCGCTCAAGCGGTGTGGTGACCCGTTCGACAAGATGCGCGCTCGCCCCATAGTCAGCCCACTCCTCATCACTGAAATAACGCATCCGCAGGAAGGTAAAAAAACCAGCCTCCTTCGGTCC
>CALZHD010000187.1 GCA_945787155.1 uncultured Gammaproteobacteria bacterium
GACGATAATTTTTCTGAGCCTGTTTTTTCTATCAGCCGTGGTGCAGGCGGCCCCCCATGCACCGCGACTCTTTCAAAAAAATGTCAGCTACAAAGAGATCGAAGGGGCAACGTCGACTTATCAGGGGGGTAAGGTCGATGTGCTGGAGATGCTGTGGTACGGCTGTCAGACCTGTTATGCGATCCAGGGCGATCTGGAACAGTGGGTAGATGGCGCGGGGGATACAATCACCTATCGTCGCATGCCAGCCGTTACGGAAGATAACATGATGTTACTCGCTCGATCCTTTTATGCGGCGGAGGTGTTGGGTGTGATGAATAAGGCCCATAGACCGCTATTCTCTGCCATTCATGACGCCCGACGTCAGATGAAGAGCGAAGAAGATGTGATCGAGTTTTTCGAAGAGCAGGGCGTCGCAGCAAAAGACTTTGAGCGTGCGTTGCACAGTGCTTACGTAAACGGCAAGCTACGCCGTGCACGTATCATGAGTAACCGTTTTGGTATCCAGGGCGCGCCCTCTGTGATTGTCGATGGCAAGTATCTGGTTGACCCGTCGATGGTGGGTAGTCCACGTGAGTTTATTGGGGTGATCGATTTTCTGGTCAACAAAGTGCGTACGACGGTGCGCGGGAATTAAACTCATCAATCGAGAGTGGCCTTTCGGGTGGTTTTGGCGGTGAATATCGCTGCATAGTCTATATAGAAAAAATCGTTAGCCATTCGCTTATAAGCTGGACATATTGCCTCTGTATTTTAGCCTGAACAAGTTCATAATAGTATGATATATATAAAATAGTGGGCTAACTTAAAGCGGACATATAAGCGGACATATAAGCGGACATATAAGCGGACATGAAACCGAGCGCGGAGAACATGCAGGATAGAGGTGAGTCCATCACTATGATGGAGCCTTTGATCATCTCTGGCAGTTCAAAACAGCGAGGAAGGTTATCAGACCTTGCGGTGGAGCTTGCCTCCCATGCTTCTGGCTTTCGCCGCAGCTTGCCGGAAGGAATGCTGTCTGCACTTGCCGATCTAGTCAGGTCAATGAACTGCTATTACAGCAATCTTATCGAAGGCCACGACACACATCCGATTGATATCGAGCGGGCGTTAAAAGAGGATTATAGTGCTAACGCTGACAAACGAAACCTTCAACTAGAAGCAAAAGCACATATCGCCGTTCAAAAGTGGATTGATGAAGGTGGGCTGAAGGGCCGCGCAGCCACTAAAGAAGGGGTACTTGAAATTCACCGCCGTTTTTGTGAACTGCTTCCTGATGAGTTGCGGTGGGTTGAAAACCCAGATACAGGGCAACGCATGGAGGTAATACCGGGGCAGTATAGGCAAAACGACGTAAAAGTTGGCCGCCATATTCCACCCAGCCCCGGAGCGCTTGATCGGTTCCTTGATAAATACGAAGCGACATATAGTCACCTGGGGAAATCCGAAGCAATCATTGCGACTGCTGCCGCTCACCATCGTTTGGCATGGATTCACCCTTTCCTCGATGGAAACGGGCGAGTTGCTCGTCTGGTTTCCTACGCCATGTTGCTGGATGCGCTGGATACTGGAGGGTTATGGTCAGTTGCCAGGGGGCTTGCAAGGAGTGTTGACAGCTATAAAACACATCTTGCTCATTGTGATTTGACGCGCCGTAATGATCTTGATGGTCGCGGCAATCTTAGCGAAGATGAGCTTGCTTCTTTTACCCGGTTCTTTCTGGAAACATGCCTGGATCAGGTGAAGTTTATGGAAGCGCTGATGCAACCTGACAGGCTACGAACCCGCATGCTTATATGGGCAGAGGAAGAGATCCGCTTAGGCACATTGCCATTAAATGCCGATAAAATCCTCGAAGCGATATTGTATAGAGGAGCCCTAACTCGCGGAGAAATCCCTGCAATTATCAATACCGGTGAGCGCCATGCGCGTCGAATAGTATCGGTACTTATAGAACGCAGCATATTAGTATCAGATAGCACAAGGTCACCTTTGCACCTTGCGTTCCCGGCAAAGCTTGCTTCCCGTTGGATGCCTGGTTTATTTCCTGACAGGTAGCGGTTAGCAGGATGTTACCGCAAAGGGTTTTATTGCCGTGATCGACTTTCTGGTGGGTAAGGTGCGTACCACAGTGCGCAAGAATTGAAATGGATTATCTAAAGTTCTGGTAGCTGTTTGGGTCTAGTAAAAGGCTCTTGACGGTATCACTCGCTTGCTCGTGGGTGAATTCCACGTTGATCAGTAGCGCCAGTGCAGTCGCTTCGTCTTTATTCCGCAGTGCTTTTGAAAATACCTCTAGCGAGCCTGCCTGGGTCAGGCGGTCTATCAGAGACATCCCCATGTATTTTTGTACGCTCATTATCTTGTTCCATTTCTAAAATTTAATAGAAACATAACACAATTCACTGCTGTCCCGTTAACTTTCACAGCAAAGTCATCTGATTGATGTTCGGTTGTCGACCGCATGGGGGATCGCCTCTCAGCAAGGCCATCATGTCCCG
>CALZHD010000188.1 GCA_945787155.1 uncultured Gammaproteobacteria bacterium
GGGGCGAGCGGATGATAGCCCAGAAAGCCCGGCAACATTGCCAGCGTGTTACAGGCACGCGGATTGTATTTCATGGTGCATGAGCCGAGCGGGTAAAAATGGGTGTCGATCGAAAAATTCTTTTGCGACAGGCGTGTAAAATGCCGCACCGTCTGCATTTCAGAGACTTCCGGCAACAGCGGTGGCGTCTTGCGCAGCAGCGCCTCTGGAATCACAGCGCTAACTGTAGTGGCACGTGGTGCCTGGCAAGCATTACTACGCCCGCGGTGTGATTTGTCAAAGATCACACCATCGTGCTGATTGTTCATCTCATTACTCATGCGACACCGCCTTTGAGCTCGACCATGACACTGGCCAGCGCATCACGATAGGCCGTTAAGTCCTCTGCCGTCTTGGTCTCGGTAGCACAGACGAGAATCGCCTCATCCAGCGCCGGATAGTCATCTGTTAGATTATATCCACCCAGCACCCCCTTCGCCGTGAGCGCATCAAGCACGGCCGCCGCCTCAACCCCGTCGAACTTGATCACAAATTCATGAAAGGTCGGTGACGTAAATGCGCTGGCAACACCATCAATTGTGTTCAGTTGTTCACACAGCGCTTGTGTGTTGTGGTGCGACGTGGAGGCCACACGGTTTAAACCCTGTGCGCCCAGCAGTGTCATATAGATCGTCGCAGCAGTCACCACCAACCCCTGATTGGTACAGATATTCGAGGTCGCCTTGGAACGACGGATGTGTTGCTCACGCGCCTGTAGTGTCAGTGCAAAGCCCTCTTTACCATCGGCATCGACAGTACGCCCAACAATACGCCCCGGCATCTGCCGCACATGCTTCAGGTTACAACACATAAATCCAAAATAGGGGCCGCCGCCTGCCAGTGGCACGCCCAATGGCTGCCCTTCACCGCAGACAATATCGGCACCCTGCTCACCCCACTCACCGGGCGGTGTCAACAGCGCCAGTGAGGTTGGGTTGACTGTCGCGATGACCAGCATACCGTGAGCGTGGGCCCAGTCAGTCAGCGCATTCACATCTTCCAGTACGCCGAAGAAGTTAGGCTGAGGAATGACCAACGCCGCAACATCACCCGGTTCGGCGGGCAACGACGCGACATCAATGCACCCGGCATCGAGTGAGTAGTCTACCGTCTCCAGCGTGATCCCCTGGTTCTCGACAATGGTCTGTGCGACGCTACGATAGGTCGGGTTCACCGTCGCGGGCATCAAGATTCGTTTAGACTTCGATTTACGATTAGCACGCACCGCCATCAAGACTGCCTCAGCCAAACCCGAGGCACCATCATAAAGCGATGCGTTAGACGCCTCCATACCGGTGAGATGCGCCATCATACTTTGATATTCATAGATCAGCTGCAATGTCCCCTGGCTCGCCTCTGCCTGATACGGGGTATAGGCAGAGTAGAACTCACCGCGGGTGACAATTTCCCAGATCGCCGCTGGAATATGATGCTCATAAGCACCCGCACCAATAAAACAGAGCGGCTGTGGGCCGGCTGCACGCGCATGCATCAAGCGAGACATCTCCATCTCGTTCAGTGCGGCAGGCACCTTATCGAGTGTACCAATTCGCAGCTCGTCCGGGATCTCATCGAATAGCGCTTCAATATCGCTGGCGCCAATCGACGCCAGCATCTGGTGTACATCCGTTTCGGTATGGGGAATAAAAGGCATAACTTAAGAACTTAATTACATTACGTTAAAAACAAGCGTGGCGCCCTAACAGGTGCCAGCGTACAGGTGCCAGCGTACAGGTGCCAGCGCGATAAATGACGCAACCCAAAGAACGGTCACGTCCAGTCAATCCTAATGATCGTCGTCGCTACTCAGCGCTATATATTGATCAGCAGTCATCAATTCATCCAGCTCACTGGCATCACTTGCCTTCACCGTAAAAAGCCAGCCGTCGCCATAGGGATCACGATTAACCAGATCGGGGCTATCAACCAGCGCATCGTTAATCTCAATGACTTCACCGCTCAATGGGCTGTAAACATCAGAGGCCGCCTTAACCGACTCAACCACAGCACATTCATCAGAGGCGCTTAGCGCCTGGCCAACTTCTGGCAGCTCAATAAATACCATGTCACCCAGCAGGTCTTGCGCATGGTCACTGATACCCACACGGTAAGTATCATCACTCATTGATTCGACCCATTCATGGGACTTGGTATATCTCAAATGAGAAGGTGCATTACTCATAGTCGTTCCTTAAAAATATTACTGTTTTTGCCAACAAAAAATCGTTATTCGAAACAGGCCTTACCGTGACGTACAAACGGTGGCTTAACCACTCGCGCAGGCAACTGCTTGCCTCGCATCTCAACCAGCACCTGGTCTTTGACATCATAGGGAACGCGAGCAAATGCGATCGCTTTCCCCAAAATCGGTGAAAAGCTACCACTGGTCACTTCACCCACCGCCTCGCCATCGACAATCACTCGCTGATGACCACGCAATACGCCGCGATCATCGAGAATCAA
>CALZHD010000189.1 GCA_945787155.1 uncultured Gammaproteobacteria bacterium
TTCTGTAGAGGCAACCGGTACGCTAGAGCGCAAAATGACGGTAGCAGTGCCTGCTGAACGTGTTGACCAGGAGGTGCAGAAGCGTCTTCAGTCTCTGTCACGTACGGTGAAATTGCCTGGCTTTCGTCCGGGTAAAGTACCAGCTAAGGTAGTCGCCAGTAAATACGGCCCTAAGGTGCGTCAGGAAGTGATGGATGAAGTGACTCGCTCAAGTTTTTACGAGGCTTTATCAGCAGAAAAATTGCAGCCAGCGGGTTTGCCTGTGTTTGAACCACAGCCTTCTGCAGAGAGCGATAGCCTTGAATACACCGCGACGTTTGAGGTCTTTCCTGAGGTAAAACTCACATCGTTTGATGGCATCAGTGTCGAAAAGCCTGTCGCTGAGATTTCTGAAGCGGATATCGACGGTATGGTCGAGAAAATGCGTCGTCAGCGCGTTGAGTGGCAAGCAGTCGAACGTGCAGCGCAGGCAGAGGATCAGTTGGTCATCGACTTTGTCGGTACGATTGACGGTGAGAAATTCGCAGGTGGCGAAGGGAATAATGTGACACTGGTACTAGGCTCTGGAACATTTATCCCAGGTTTTGAGGATCAGCTGATAGGCGTTTCAAAGGGTGAAGAAACTGTTGTCAATGTCACCTTCCCCGAAGGTTATCAGTCTGCAGAGCTGGCTGGTAAGGAGGCGCAGTTTGCGGTGACTGTACAGTCTGTCTCTGAGGCAAAATTGCCAGAGATCGACGAGGACTTTGCCAAAAATTATGGCATAGATAGTCTTGATGATCTGCGTGGTGAGCTGAGCAAGAGCATGCAGTATGAGTTGGATCAGGCAATTAAAGGCAAGACCAAGCAGGCCGTGATGGATATGCTGTTTGAGAAAAACCCACTGGATCTACCCAGGAGCCTTGTTGATGATGAAATCAATGCATTGATGACTCAGATGAAAAATAATCTGAGCAATCAGGGAGTGCCGTTAGAAGGGCTGGATCTTGATGGCAAAATGTATGAAGATCAGGCACGTCGTCGTGTGACATTGAGCCTGCTGATTTCGGAAATCGTTAAAGCGAATGAGATCAAGGCGTCACCAGAGAAAATACGTGAAACCGTAGAATCGGTGGCTTCGACCTATGACACCCCTGATGAGGTGGTGAAATGGTATTACGCTGAGCGTGAGCGTCTGGGGCAGATCGAATCCGTGGTGCTTGAGGAGCTGGTGGTTGAGTGGGTGTTGGGAAAAATTCAGATTGATGAGCAATCAACGACGTTTGAGGCGCTGATGGACCGCGCTAAAAAATAACCATTCTATAAAGGCGGATTTAGTTGTTGGTAAGTGAGAGTGGTGACAGGGATGTTTTTGAGGGTATAGTGAACGACGTTAGCAGGTCGTTGGAACGGTCTCTCTACAGGTGAACTAAACCAAGACAAAACCCACCTAATACCCTGAGCGTACCAATAAAGATGTGATTAATTACTTATGAAAGAGCATTTTAAGCCGAATATTAACGTTATACCGCGGCATGGGAAGACTATTTTTATCGCTAGTTAGGGTATGAATAGGCCTGGAAAGTGAGTAATCTGGGCCTGGGGTTTCGCGGAATATTTCGAGACAAGACAAACAGTTGCTGAGTAACAGGATGTACTAAAGGATAGATGCTGATGACCGATAGATTAATAAATGAGGCGATAACAGGAGACACCAGCATGAATCTGGTTCCTATGGTGGTGGAACAGTCTTCACGCGGAGAGCGTGCTTATGATATTTACTCTCGACTTCTTAAAGAACGGGTAATCTTTCTGGTGGGTCAAGTAGAGGATCACATGGCCAATCTGGTGGTGGCCCAGTTATTATTTCTTGAATCGGAAAATCCGGATAAAGATATTCACCTTTATATCAATTCACCGGGTGGTTCTGTTACTGCTGGAATGTCTATTTATGACACGATGCAATTTATTAAGCCTGATGTCAGTACGATGTGTATTGGTCAGGCGGCCAGTATGGGTGCTCTGTTGTTGACCGGCGGGGCAAAAGGTAAGCGTAATTGCCTGCCCCATTCTCGCATGATGATTCATCAGCCTTTAGGCGGTTTTCAGGGGCAGGCGGCGGATATCGATATCCATGCGCGTGAAATATTGCGTATTCGGGATGAGCTGAATCAGGTGATGGCGAATCATACAGGCCAGCCGCTTGAGCGTGTTCAAGCGGATACTGATCGTGACAATTTTATGTCAGGTCAAGAAGCCGTTGAGTATGGCCTGATCGATACAGTATTAAATAGTCGTGATGCGGCATAATACTTGCTTTTATTTTGTAGTGAGTATAATGGTAGCTTGGACGAAGGGCGCGTGTTCCCTTAAATCATGAAGTAGCGGAGTTAGTCATGAGTGATGATAAAGACAACGACAAAAATGAAGAGAGCGAAAAACTGTTGTATTGCTCTTTTTGCGGAAAGAGT
>CALZHD010000190.1 GCA_945787155.1 uncultured Gammaproteobacteria bacterium
ACACAATGATAATAAGGGGTGGCCTCAAGCGAGACCTGAGAACAGCGGGGCTTTGGCATCGGTCAACTCCTTTGACGCAATGGTTATTGTGCAACTCCTGGGCAAAACACTATCGCTGGACGGTGATGTTGTCAATCTTTTATGATGGGTGTCCATGGAAGGCCGTCCATGGAAGGCCGGAAGGCCGAGAATGAGGCTGCGGGCCTGACTTACGGGGCAAAACTGGAGGTGACGACTGGTTGTTTAGCGAAGATGAGTAATGAAAAGATGGGGGAGTATCTTGCTTATCAAATTGGACAACGGATACCGATCCCGGGTCATTGGAAAGGAGCGTTTTACACCTTGATGAGTGAGTTTTCTACGAATCGGATTGCAGAAGAGTGGAGGGGACTTGAAGCGCTTGAAGCCGTTTTATCAGGGCCGTTAAAATAATCCAGAAGTGTAATGAAGCCTGGTTTTATGAGGGTACAAGAGAGTGTTTTTTGATCGAGCTGGATTCCATTCCTTAGTTTGCACCCTTGTTCATTGGGGCATCAGCTAAATAGGGGGCGAGTGCTTCGCTCTTTTCTCCGCGTATTAGCTTGAGCAATTCATTGCGAGCATCGTTCTGATGAAACCCCTTTTCATTGAGGAATTCGAGCACATAACTGAAGTTTTCTCTACGCCGGATGCCGGCTTCAGAGGTGTCACGACGATCACCAAATTCACCCTTGAGGGTTGAGCCGCAGGTGCACTGGCGAGATATTTCAAGATAGGCGGTGCCACTGTCATCGACACACTGATTGAGTACACTGGGTGAAAGCTGTTGGTTTTCACTCTTGGTGGTAACAAGGTCATTGATGTCTTCAAATTTCTGCCCACATCCCTGGCATACACATGGAAAGGCGGAATTAGCCAGCGCCTGTAATCCCTCGGATAGTTTTTCAATATTATTCATGTTGTTCCCTTGTGAATGATATAGAGTCTCATTCTTGAGGTTGATCAATAAAAAATTTGCACCTTAGTCATGCAATCGGCAGGTTGTACAAAAAATTTAGACTAAAAATTGTCTTAAGAGATCGAATGGTCTGTAAAAAAGCTGATAAAATCTATTTCTGATCTTCCGCCAACCGGGCAGCATGTGGCTGTCGTCCAACAATAGTTTAGAGCAGGGTGTGTTTGTGACTAATAACGATGTTTTACGCCGTATTCGCTATGCCTTTGATTTTAACGATTCAAAGATGATTGCGATATTTTCCCAGGCAGATCACGAGGTAACACGGGAGCAGGTGAGTGACTGGTTGAAGAGTGATGATGATCCTGCGTTTAAGGCGTGCAACGATGTTCAGATGGCGATTTTTCTCAATGGTTTGATCAATGATCGACGTGGAAAAAGAGAAGGTGAGCAGCCGCAGCCCGAGAAACGTTTAAACAACAATATAATTTTCAGAAAATTGAAAATCGCCTTAGACCTGAAAGCGGAAGATATACTGGAGATTATCGGGCTGACTAAGGTGGGCATTAGTAAGCACGAATTAAGCGCGTTCTTTCGGAAACCAGATCATAAAAACTACCGTGAATGTCAGGATCAGGTCTTGCGTAATTTCTTAAATGGCTTGCAGATTAAATATCGAGCTAAGACTTAATCAGAGGCATTATTAATCCCCAGGACCTGCATCGTCACTGTTCTTTGCATCTGGCTTTGTGGTGGCTTTTTTAACGCGAATCTTATTGCCGTCAAGTTCCTTACCATTTAGTGTTTTGATCGCTGCTTTCGCCTCACCTTGTCTGGGCATCTCAATAAAACCAAATCCTTTGGAGCTGCCGCTCTCTTTGTCCATCACCAGGGTGCAGGATTGAACGGCTCCGTGCGCTTCGAATAGCGTTCTAAGTGCGTCTTCTGTCGTTGTGCGGGCGAGATTGCGTATGAGTAGTTTCATGGGGTCACCAGTTTATTATGAGTCGTAACGACTGTATCCCTTATTAACCAGGATGTGGCGGTGTAACAATATCATTATGCTGTTGCTACACTTTTTAGATACGCCTTGTAACGCCGCTTCTCCTTGCGAAAGGTGCGCCATGCAAGCCACAGCTTGCGAAGCGGTGTGAGTGAGGTGCGGTGTTCCAGCACCCGGTAGCCATCGTGCTCGATCTCATCGAGGATTGCACGATAGATCGTTGCCATGATCAAACCACTGCGTTGTGGGTGGCGGTCACAGTCGGGTAGCAGTTCAAAGGCCTGTTTGTAATAGTCGTTTGCACGTTCGGCCTGAAATTTGAATAACGCCTTGATGTTATCAGTGGTCCTGTTTTCCAGCAGTGCTTCGGTAGTCACCCCAAAGCGTTCCAGTTCATCAAGCGGGATATAGAGCCGTCCACGG
>CALZHD010000191.1 GCA_945787155.1 uncultured Gammaproteobacteria bacterium
CGCTGAACAGTATCCGCGCTGTGCTTCATATATCAAAGAGCTTGAATCACATCTCGAGGAGAAACCATTTGCTGCTGAGCTAATTGAGTACCTGATTAAGGAATTTATCAGTAGCAATGACCCCTGCGCAGAGGAAATTATCAGGTCAGTCGAACTGCTTAAAAATAAAGATTCACGCGAAGTGGTTCATGCCATCAAAAAATTTGCGCGAGCAATCTATAATAACAGGATTAATGTCTTCATCAGCTATAAACCCAAGGATGAGGCAGTCGCCACCGCAGTGGTCAGGGCGATGCGCGGTGCGTCCTCCAAGCTGAATATTACTTATGCCGGTGAATTTGCCACCAGTAAAGATTACCGGGAGAAAAGCCTGCGTGCCACACGCAATGCCCACTGGTTTATCCTGCTGCTTCCAGACCCCGCTGAGGATTGGGACTGGTGTCTCTATGAAAGCGGGCTGTTCCGCGCAAAAAAACTTCCGGGCGATCGCCTCATCTGTATCCATCATGAAGGCAGTATGATTCCGAATCAGATCAGTAATATCGATGCGGTACCGGCAACCCGTGCGCGTTTGATCCCCTTTCTACAGAAGCTCTTCTGTGAACCAGATCCACTTCCAGGAATGGATGCGATCAATAAAGATGCAATGGTGGAACCGATTGCCGAGATCATTGCCAGCCAGGTATCACCAACCGCAACGCTTAACACCGTATCGTTTGATGACATATCACCGGAGACCATCCCCCCCATCCCCCAGCGCATCGCAATTCTGGCTGCCGCACTGAAATTAGCATTGTCCTTCCGCTGGGAAATACTGGAGAATCCACAATATCATAAAAATGTAATGGATGATGAGACTGCAGTAGGGTTACACTCGTCAATTGATCGCATCATGCGTGAACGACATACCACCGGCATCCAGAACCAGGTACTGCTCAAGGCGCAGTTTGATGACGAAACCAGTAAGGATACGATAGAGTCAATCTATCAACAGTGGCACCAGCTCACTAATGATAAGGGAAATGGCAGCCTCGATTTGGCACTGCATGAGCGCAATGGCATACTCGCTACCGAACTGATGCAGGAATTTTTACCTATCAACAAGCTGTTCCTCAAAATGGTATCGCAGCGTTTTTCGGAAATATTGGCCTGAATCAGTATCGTGCCTGAATTAATAATACTCTGTAACAGAAATGGAAATATATTGACGAGAAGGTAGCACAACAGTCACACCGCAAACTCATTGATACTGCTGCTGAGGCGATTGGTCATGATCAACCGGATGACTATGTTATACAACCTACGGATTTTCCCGACCACCTCGATAATGATTCACCACAGTTAGCGACTCTGCTACGCCATCAGGCATTGACTGAAACGGCACGCCGATATGAACATATAATCCATGAGCACGTGAAGAACAGACCCAATTCAAGCGGCTATCAAGCCAGGCCACGTGGGCGGTGTTTGCTGCGACCATCAGTGCAGGCTCAAAAGAAACAGAGAATAGTGTACAACTGATTCCACTGTTTCTCGGCATTGTCTCACTCGTTGGTAGCGCATAGGCGGCATGGACGCCACATCGTGTCAGTGGCTGTCGTGTTCTCGAATGCTGGATGCAGGCACGTGCCGCGGCAGAAACCGATCGGTTTGGTTATTTCAATCGCCTTGTTCGCTTAGTGAGCGAGCAGCATCCAGATGACCGACAACTCCAGATGCTATGCCTGGAGTTCTTCCGCCGTTATCAATTTACAGTTCAGCAGAAATATTATGAAGGGCGTGCCCTACAACACCACCATTCACTAAAAAAGACGGTATCACCTGGTAGCACCGCCGCCTTGATCCTCGCCGTCGATTCCGGTGGCGCTGCAATACTGGGTGCTTTTGAGACAGAACTATTACAATTCGCCGCTATCGGCATCATCGGTACCGCACTCGCCATTGTGGCCAGTCGTCGCGAAGAACTAAATCAGGATGAACGTAACTCGGAGCGTTATCGACGCACTGCTGATCTGTTAAGCCATATTCGAGAACGTCATAATGAAGTTCAGGAGGCAGTGGCGATGGGAAATACCGATGTACTACAGAAGTATGTTGCCGCCGTACATCAGCAACTATCACTGGAACATCGTCAATGGCTCTCTGAAACCGAAGAGATGGATGAGAGCATCAAATCATTAATCTCCTCTCTGAAAAATGAGCCAACGACAATAACCCCGTCAATAAGTATCGCTTATTGCTGGCACTCGGTAATGATCTCAATCAACAGCTGTTGC
>CALZHD010000192.1 GCA_945787155.1 uncultured Gammaproteobacteria bacterium
TCATCGCAATGCTTTTTAATCGCTGCAAGCAGCGAGGAATAAAACCTCAGGGGATTCAATGAGAGTTATTGAGTTAGAATCATTTTCGCCACATAGCACAATATATCACTGAGAATTCAGCTGAAGCGAATCATCGTAGCGTCTGTTCACTCGCAATCAAATAACAAAATACATTATCGACGCCAATACAAGCACACATAATCCATAAATGAGACTCTACAAATAATACCACTATGGCATAATAATCATATTATTCTCAGGGGCTTGCAACCGCACTGTGCATATTAGCACTACCCGGTAGCATGCCTCACTGTTCTAGCGTTAGACGTCAGAAAAAGGAAGCGCACATGACCGATAAACAACAGGCCTTCTGGTCTTCAATACCGGGAATCCTCACAGGCATTGCCGCCGTAATTACAGCACTTACCGGCCTCTATCTCGCGGTCAATGGCAACAGTAGCAAACAAACAGACGCTGCCCCAACTGTCGTCACAACACCCATTCCTGTCGAACCCGTTATCACACCAGTAACAGGCCCAGCAGAGCAACCAGTCGTTGAGCCACAGCCTGTAGTAACGGTGACTCCTAACGTGACAGCGCCGACAACGCCTCGCACAGCATTAAAAACCGTAAACAGGCTGCCCTTCCCAGAAACCGGCCCACTGATTGACTGCACCCTCTTTCCAACAGTGAATACCGTGAGGAGCCTGATGAGCTGGTCTAACCATTATCACCAGCAAATCATCGCTGCTGACGGCATGAAAAGGCGAGCCACTGACCCCTGCAATAAAACCATCGACTATCGTGGTATGGCCCACTGCAAAGTGTCTAACGATCTTGAAATACGCCAGGCGCTGCTTGAAACGCTAACACTCTGCCGCGCAGCAGGTATTGAGTGGCAAGACATTCAACACACAACCATCATCCAGCCATCATCGGCAGGGAGTAAATAAGCCCTGAAGATCAGTAGAGCGGTGTTTATACAATAGAAGAATGCTTTATAGCGACTATTTGAAGATTATAGCGTTTCATTAACTTATCTGGAGGCGGAATACAAATTCAGACCACTCCAAATTAAGCCCATTCCAAATAATACCGAACCCACCCTCAAAACCATCATTGGGAATATACCGCTAAGACCTAAGCCAAATACAAGCGTACCAACCATTAACATAGTTGCTGAATACTTTGAAATACACTTACGCTTTCTTAACTCATGGGCAAAAAGTAAATAACCTACCAAAAAGAAAATACCAGAGAGCGGAAATGCGAATGCTACCGAAGGCATCATTGTGCCATCACCGTACTTCAAGACTACTTCAGGAAATTCAGCCGCGAGGGTTGGAAAGATAAAGACCTCAGAATAATCCAGGCCAAAAATAAAGACCAGACTCACCACTGCCATAGCACAGCCAATCACACCGGGAATACCGCCATTACATCTAAGGTAGGCCGCCAGAAAAGCAAACAGTGCAAATATTCCACCCAATAACGAAATCATGAAGCCGACATGTACGACAAGCCAAAGACCACTTGATACTATTTGCGGCAAAGCTTCTGGTGGATGCAATAAATATGCTGCCGCGACAAATACTCCACCGACTACATTCGCTAACCCACCAAGACCAATAAGCTTATTAACAAGAGGATTTGCAAAGCTATTATTCATCTACACTCCTGCTTCAGCAAGACTCAATTCATTTACGGCTAGCGACCAAACTCACTGGGACAAATGAAACGAAGCGTAATTTCCGCCTAGTGGAACGCCCTAGCGATATTTGATGATACTTTCAATTAATACATCCTTTTCTTTTCTTCTATTCAAATCCGGGTCATCAATTGACTCAATAGCTTCGATAGAAGAAATATACAAATCGGGAAATCTCAAATACCTCGCCCCCAGAACAACCAGCTGTTTATACCAATGATATGGCTTCAGGTTATCTACTATATGAGATTGCTGCGCATGATAAGTAAAACAGCTATATTCTTCTTCGTTATGTTGCAATCTGATTTGGTTATCTATGTACCCGTATCCTCTACTTTCAAATTTATCTAGATCTGTTTTATGCTCTGCTTCTATTTTATAGATAGCGCCATGAATCAGATCTGATTCTTTACCAGTATGAAACATATTACACTTACTAGAACCATCATTGCTCTTTTTATGAAACGTGAGACTATGATGGGGATGTTCTGTCACGCCTATCAACTCTGCTGAAGAAACTCTCTCCATCAATCTCATTGGATGAAGGT
>CALZHD010000193.1 GCA_945787155.1 uncultured Gammaproteobacteria bacterium
GAATCGGCATACCATTTCGATGTCCAATCCTTAACGATACCGAGGCGAATACCTATTGGATGTACTTTTTGACCCATAGTCTAAAAACTCTCTTATTTATCGCTTACGGTCACAGTAATGTGACTTGTACGTTTTAGAATCTGATTCCCACGGCCACGCGCGCGTGCTCTGAATCTTTTCTGTGTCGGGCCTTCGTCTACGAAAATGGCGGAGACCTTTAGCTCATCGACATCAGCGCCTTCATTGTGCTCTGCATTTGCAATCGCAGACTCAAGCACTTTCTTCACGATCCCTGCACCTTTTTTTTGGCTGAACAGCAAAGTATTCAACGCTCTATCGACAGGTAGACCACGTACCTGGTCAGCAATCAACCTGGCCTTTTGTGCGGAGATCCCGACGTATCTCAGTTTTGAAGCAACTTCCATCTCAAATCACCTATTTAGACTTTCTATCAGCCACGTGGCCTTTAAAGGTACGGGTCAGTGAAAATTCGCCCAGCTTATGTCCAACCATGTTCTCGGAGATCAGCACCGGCGAATGCTGACGGCCGTTATGAACAGCAATCGTCAAACCAACCATTTCTGGACTAATCATCGAACGTCGAGACCATGTTTTGATCGGACGCTTATTGTTTGAAGCAATCGCCTCATCGACCTTTTTCGCAAGGTGCTGGTCGATAAACGGACCTTTTTTAATTGAACGTGGCACTTAATAAACCCCTGTCTTGATTCTTTACTTAAATAGCTAATTAGCGTGTTTTACGACGTGATCTAACAATCAGCTTATCAGTACGCTTGTTGCTACGAGTCTTATAACCCTTGGTCGGCATACCCCATGGACTTACTGGGTGACGGCCACCCGAGGTACGACCTTCACCACCACCATGCGGGTGATCGACTGGGTTCATTGCAACACCACGAACAGTTGGACGAACACCGCGCCAGCGTTTCGCGCCAGCCTTACCCAGTGAACGCAGACCATGCTCAGAGTTACTCACTTCACCGATCGTGGCACGACAATCAAGCAAAATTTTACGCATTTCACCTGAACGTAAACGCAAAATTGCATAGTTATTCTCTTTTGCAACCAGCTGAGCCGATGTGCCAGCGCTGCGTGCAACCTGAGCACCCTTACCAGGCTTAAGCTCAATACAGTGAATCACCGAACCGACAGGAATATTGCGCATGGGTAGACAATTACCCGGCTTAATTGGCGCATCAATTCCAGAAGCAATTTCGGTACCGGCCTTAACATCCTTTGGTGCGATGATGTAGCGACGCTCACCATCGGCATACAAAACAAGTGCAATATGCGCACTACGGTTAGGATCGTATTCAAGCCGCTCAACTTTGCCAAGAATTGCGTCTTTATTACGCTTGAAGTCAATGATTCTATAATGCTGCTTGTGACCACCACCCTGGTGACGAACGGTGATACGGCCGTTATTATTGCGCCCGGCATTTTTTGACTGCTTCTCCAGCAAAGGGGCATGTGGCTTACCTTTGTGCAGATCCGGGTTCACCACCTTGACTAAAAAACGTCTACCCGGTGATGTTGGCTTTGTCTTAACGACTGGCATGATCGAAATCCTTATTGCGGCCCCATAAAGTCAATGTCGTGGCCTGGTTGCAGTTTCACATAAGCTTTTTTCCAGTCAGAACGTCTACCGATTGTTCTACCAAAACGCTTTTCCTTGCCTTTCACATTTGATACCTGAACGGCATCGACCTTAACGTCAAACATCAATTCAACAGCCTGCTTAATTTCAGGCTTGGTTGCATCCGAAATTACGCGAAATGCAAATTGCTTATCACTGTCTGCAGCACGTGCGCTCTTCTCTGAGATATGAGGAGCAAGCAGTATTTTCATCAATCTTTCCTGTCTCATCCCAGTCTTTCCTCAATTTGCTTAATCGCATCTACAGTCATTAAAACCTTGTCATAACGCACCAGGCTTACAGGGTTAATCTCCACTGTATCCATCACATCCACTTTATGTAGATTGCGCGCTGCCAGATAGAGATTCATATCTGGTTCATTCCCGACGATCAAAACAGAACTAAGCCCCAGCGCGCCCAGTTTGCCGGCCAGTTCTTTTGTCTTTGGCGCTTCAAGGCCAAATTGATCGACGATAATCAGACGATCTGTTCTCGCTAACTCAGAGAGAATTGAGCGTAACGCCAGCCGATACATCTTTTTATTGATCTTCTGCGAGTAATTTCTTGGTGTTGCTGCAAAGGTAACACCACCTGTTCGCCAGATCGGGCTGCGTATTGTACCAGCTCTTGCGCGTCCTGTACCCTTTTGACGCCAAGGTTTTGCACCGCCACCACTGACATCAGAACGGCTCTTCTGTGCTTTTGTGCCAGAACGAGCGCCAGCAAGGTGTGCGGTCACTGCCTGATGGATCAATGCTTCGTTATATTGGCAATCAAATGTCGCATCTGATAGCTCAATCGCATTCTTAGATGCTTTACCAGTTGCCGTTGTAAGATTTAGTTCCACAATACTTCTCCCTATCCGCGCGTCTTGACAGCCGGATGTACGATCACATCGCCACCCGTAGCACCAGGCACGGAGCCTTTCACTAACAACAGATTACGCTCGGCATCTACACGAACGACGACAATATTCTGCGTAGTGCACTTAACGTTACCCATCTGTCCAGACATCTTTTTACCCTTGAATACACGACCTGGCGTCTGATTCTGCCCGATTGAGCCAGGCGTACGATGCGACAGTGAATTACCGTGAGTCGCATCTTTCATCGCAAAATTGTGGCGCTTAACAGTACCGGCAAAACCTTTACCAATGCTGGTACCGGTCACGTCAACTTTCTGTCCAGCTTCGAAAATATCAACCTTAATCTCAGCGCCGGCGACGATCTCTTCGCCTTCGCCGTCTTCGAGACGAAATTCCCAAAGGCCTCGCCCAGCCTCAACACCCGCTTTGGCAAAATGACCAGCCTGTGGCTTTGTAACACGCGATGCGCGTCGCTCACCGGTGGTGATCTGCAGGGCACGATATCCATCAACCTCAGGTGTTTTCACCTGGGAAACCCGATTCGCTTCAACTTCAATTACGGTCACTGGAATAGAAACGCCATCTTCAGTGAAGACTCGTGTCATGCCACATTTACGACCGACGATACCAATCGACATTGCTAAAACCTCTATACTGTGCGTATTAGTTCAGTTTAATTTGAACATCCACACCGGCAGCCAAATCTAGCTGCATCAGTGCGTCAACTGTTTTATCTGTAGGATCAACGATATCCATCATCCGCTTATGCGTTCTGATCTCATACTGGTCACGCGCATCTTTATTTACATGCGGTGATATCAGAACCGTAAAGCGCTCTTTCTTCGTTGGAAGCGGAATGGGACCCTTTACATGAGATCCCGTTCTCTTGGCCGTCTCAACAATTTCTCGTGCCGACTGATCTATTAGTCGGTGATCAAATGCTTTCAAGCGTATACGTATTCTTTGACTAGCCATTATTTGTACTCGCTGATCCTGATCATTCAATAATTTTAGAAACCACACCGGCCCCAACGGTACGACCACCTTCGCGAATCGCAAAGCGCAGGCCATCGTCCATCGCAATCGGTGCAATCAAGGTG
>CALZHD010000194.1:0-1786 GCA_945787155.1 uncultured Gammaproteobacteria bacterium
TGTATATGCATATAGTAAGCGACGCTATTGTCCGTATGTAACACCTCCACCACGTTGTTTGGCTTGCTGCTACCATTACCACTATGGCTGTCTGTCACCCGCCTGACACAGCCGTCACGTGCCGCCAGCACCGAGGTACCACAGCGGCGGCGGAAATCCCAGGCGTGCTCCTCATCCGTACCATCATGGTTGAGTGAGGAGTTATTACCCTGGATTATCCAGGAACTTTCGCCACTCGGATACGGTAGTTTATAAAGCGATGCAGTACGATTAGGATAATTGCTGGTATCAATGGAACCGCTCAGCACCAACCATGCAATCAGCCACACCAGCCCCCAAAAACCATAAACGACTGAGCCTGCGATAACCGGCCAACGCCAGTGATGGGGTTGTGAATATTTCCCCTGAGAACCGACACAGGCACGCACCACATAGGCCATGCCAAAATAGGCAATAAAGCCAAAAAAACTGCCAATAATTCCGCCCCAGTGATAGATATTGGACAACCATAACGGCCCACAACTTGAGAATGCCCCCAAAGCGAGGGGAAAGGCGCTAACGATCGACATGAGCGCCATGGTCAACAACAGACTCCGCGTCCATGCCAGAGAGCGACTGAGTCTGCTGCCCTGACCGCGTATAAGCGCAATGGCAAGTATTAGTGCATAAATAGTCAGGCCAATGAACGTGCCCCACATCACCAGTGACAGCACCGCCGCGATCACCATAAACGTCTCGGCACCACCAAAGAAACCGGCGAAGGAGATACCAAACATCATCAATGCATAAGCCAGAAAAACGACAAGCACACTCACACGATAGATAATTATTCATTTCAACGCCTGTTTAAAATGCCATGGATATTCCAAAACCTGCGGCAAGAATAACAATGATGATAATTACTGCCAGGTCGCTTAGCCCCTCGAACTTTGCGCCGACTCTCCATATACCAAGACTCGGCATGGCACGGGCACCGTCGATCACCGCTACCGTTGAGGCAAGAATCGCCATGATGCCCAGTGTGATAAGCTGTCCGGGCGGCTGACCTCCTTTAGCACCCCAGTCAAGTATTCCCGCCAGGACCAACAATCCCCCTGCGAGATACGCACAAACAATACCCCCAATATGCAATAGTTTCTTTAACCAACTTGGCATGATTATTCCCTCCTTGCAGTTATCTTAATTCGTCGTATTCATATTCTTACTCGTAATGTGCGCACCCTGATTTGTGACTGCTATCAGCAGAGTGCTGTATTTTTTACTTTTATCTGAATCACATCAAGCCGACTATCTGCACCGACTCGCTGATATTTTTTGAAACAATATTTCCGGAAATGACCTGTGAACAAGTCAGCAAGATAGTACGGTGGCCGAAAGAAAGGGATTCCCTAGCCTTGTTACAGCGCAGAAAAAGATTGTTTGTAGTAAAAAAGGAGATTGATGAAATCATAGTTAACTCCCTTTTAATAACTTACTCCATAAGAATTAATCTAGAGCTAGTCCTCACAGATGTCAACCCAGCGTTGTTATCAACAATATGAGAATATTCATACATATAAACTGGTGCTTTCTTTCATCAAACAGATAGCGCTCACAAGATTACTCTTTTACGCTAGAGTTGTAACCTTCCAGGATGAAAGAAAATAACATTTACATAACACTCCTTATCGCTAATACTTCTATAGAATACTGGCTACTTTTTACAGCTCAAGACGAATACGTACCGGCCAGGATAACTACCGCCAGCCATTAAACCTTCCATCTCTTGATGACATAGTGTCACTGA
>CALZHD010000194.1:1830-4539 GCA_945787155.1 uncultured Gammaproteobacteria bacterium
AACCAATTAATTATAAGAGAAATAAAATTGAAAAATTACCCGCTTATATTGAGGACATCAAGTAATAAGACGCGCACCGTGGCTGACTCCACTAACATTTCGGGAGAAACCGTGTGAGTAGTCCAGTAACCAACACCAGCCAATGGTCACTGGTAGTACAGCGCGTCACATCAACCACTGTCGAGGTGTGGGTAGGCACCCTCTTCCCAACGTTGAAAAAACCAGACGTGGCACGTGTCGAACTGATTCTCCCTGATGGTAGTAAACGCACTAAACGGATCACCAAAGAGGCATGGCAACGTCCTTTTAATAAAATGAATCAGCGTTTTTACAAGGTTGTTAAGTTCAACAATCTCGCTGCGGGAAAACGCTATGATCTAAACTTTATCCGTCGCGTCGAAGCGGTAGGCAATATGATTCCACAATCATGGCAGCACCTGCGAAGTGGCACCTTCACCACACTGCCCAAGCGGCTACCTCTCAAAGGGAAAAAACCTTTTACCATTGCACTCGGAAGTTGTTTCTACAATCACCGTGATGGTGGACGTGCCGCAGCAGCCTATAAAGCGCTATATCGCTATGGGCCGGAAAATGTCCGCCCTGACATCACCTTTTTGACTGGCGATCAGGTCTACCTCGATATCGGTTTCGACTCTTTGTCACTGATCCCGAGTGAGCCTGCACTGGCAGGCGATGGGGAGTATTTTGAGCCATGGTGCTACCTGGATGCTGCCTGATGATCATGAATTCTGGAACGATTACCCGTTTTACAAATCACTCATTCCTCAGCTCCAGGCGCTACGTCTACGCCATGTGCGTAAGGCGTGGGACGCCGTTGCCACTGATGGTGTGCGCAACGTGCAGCGCAGCGCTGCCTTTGAAACATTTTCGATAGGCAAGGACCTTTCGGTTTGCATCGCCGATTTTCGCTCAAACAGGGATGATAATGGCTTCACCACTCCAGCTAACCTCCGGAAAATTACAAAATGGGCCAGCGAACTGCGCTCACCGGGTCTCTTTATCGCATCGCAACCATTGATCGTGGAAGAAAATAACACAGAAAAAAATCTGCTCAGTTACAAACAACAATACGCGCAGCTATTAAAGGCCCTGGCTGCCAGTGGCCACGACATCGTGCTCTTGAGTGGTGACGTCCACTTCGGACGCATCTCTACTACACAGCTTGGCAATGAAGCCAAAGGACCGCGGCTGATCGAAATCATTGCGTCCCCACTTTCGAACCTGACCTATCTAAACGGTATTATGTCTGGCAAACCGAAGTCAAAACCAGCATCATTTCCAGCACCGGAGATATGCAAGCTCAACGACTGGAAGCCATCGAAAGTCACCTATAACAAGCTCTACCAGGTCAGCACTAAAAGGGGCAACATCTTTTCCGCCTACCCTCGTACATGTACTCGGGAGCATTTTATGACCGTTAGTTTTTGTCGTAATACCACCTCAGGCACGATTGACCTCAGCGCTCATGCGTGGCAAATTCGTGCTACCAGGGGGATAAAAAAAATCCCGGCCAAGGACTTTCAGCGGACATTTACCATTAAGCTCAAATAAGTCTCCAGCCATACTTAGGAGAATCACATGACGAAGAGTAACGATCAACAAGCCGATCAGAAGCACATCACTAACCTGACAGGCTTTCTCAAGGATGTTATGCGCCTCGCCATCTACGCCGTTGAGAGTGGTAGTCTGCCCGAAGATATACATATGGATGAGCTGTATCGCATGTGGGATACCAAGGTCACACAGAAACATGCGCTCAGCGACGACGACGTTGCTTATCTGCAAAAGTGCTACCTGATACTAAGCAGGCAACTTGCACCCACAACGGCGATCAGTCTGCGTGCTACTGAATGTAAAAATGCACGTAGCAGCAAAGACTACATGAATACCGATGCCGGCAAACATGTCCGCAATATGTGGTTCGCCTCATTTATTGCACTTGCAATGATCATCTTGATGAATTTCTACCAATATATATTTGAGTTTAATGCTTCGACATGGGCGACCGAAGACGCCAGCCTGTTCAGTAAAGCCACTTATCTATATTCACTGGTCACTACGCTGACACCTTTTATGTATGGTGCTTTTGGCGCCTCTATCTTTTTATTACGCCAGGCAGAGACTCAACTCAGAGAGCGCACTTTTGACCCGAGACAGCTGCCCGAGTTCCGCAACCGCCTCGTACTCGGTACATTGAGCGGCGGTGTCATCGTCCTGCTATACAGCAGTGGTGGTATTACAGAGACCTATGTAAAGATCACCGAGGCCGCCCTCGGTTTTATCGGAGGCTATAGCATCGACCTGCTCTTCGCACTGCTTGATCGCGTTGTCGACGCCCTCAAGCCAGAGGAAAAAAGAAGCACCTGTACTCCTGTCACACGCGCACCAACATTCTCACGCCCACAAAACAGGGCACAGCCCACACAAAGTACACAACGGGAGAAGGAAGAAAAAGAAACGACGCCACAGCTAGTCCCTGTCACCACCAAGGAGAGCGATAGCGTCGGCTAAGCACTCAACCTTGATCAGGGTCGAGCTGTCCACTGCATAACTGCAGTGGGCGTGTTAGCGAGGAACCGCTAGGCGCGGCGCCAGCGGCTTCCCCCGGCACCATCTTCAACGATGACCCCCTGGGCCAGCAATTCATCACGAATACGGTCTGCCTCGCCCCACTCCTTCGCCTCCCTG
>CALZHD010000195.1 GCA_945787155.1 uncultured Gammaproteobacteria bacterium
ACCGTAAAATAATCTTTAAATCCCGCGAGATAACGCGCCAGAGAGGAATTTCTGGCTTTCGCTAGCCCAGCTTTCTCTAACCCAGCTGCCGCCATCCCAATCCACATTCCTGATCAGCGATGGCGACCCAGTCGGACGTGCAATCAAGCGCTGTGGCAAGCGTCTCCCGCACCAGTTCCGGCGCGTTATTCTGCTCACTCAGGTGCGCCGCGGCAAAGTGCTGTAGCCGTGAACAGTCAATCCGCGCTAGCAACTGCGCCGTTTGATCATTGCTGAGATGACCTCGCGGACCACTGATCCTGGCCTTCAGCGATGCCGGATATTCACTGCCAGCCAACATATCGGCATCGTAATTGCTCTCCAGCAACAACGCATCACAGCCGCTCAATGACGCCTCAATGTGCCGCGTAGTGGAGCCTACATCGGTCAGCAGGCCGAATCGATGATTACCATCAGAAAAAACAAACTGACTCGGTTCACGGGCATCATGCGGCACCGGAAAAGGCGATATTTCAACATCGCCAATCTCGAAACGTTCGTGACAACTGAAAATATTGAGTTCGGGCAACTCACCCACCGTAAATTGCATCGCAGTGCCATGGCTCGCCCACACCGGAATCTGGTAACGTCTCGCCAACGCGGCTACTCCGCCGATGTGATCACCGTGCTCATGCGTAACGATAATGGCGGTAATCGCCTCCGCTTCTTTTTCAAGTCGCGCAAGACGCTGCACCGCCTGTTTTGCCGAAAAGCCACAGTCCACCAACAGAGAGGTATCATGCTTTTCGATCAGGGTGCCGTTACCACGGCTACCACTGCCGATGGAAGAGAAACGCATACGGTCAGAATGAGGGAATGACAGGAAAGGGCGCTAGTCGTCACCCTCGACATCGGACGCCACATCATCCAACTGCGGTGCCGCCTGTGGCACTGAAAAGCGCTGATTGATCGTGGGGGCAACGAGGTCAGGTGGATAATCTAGCCGCTTCGTCATTTGACTCTCTTTGTATGACTCATCCGGCGTCGTCGAACACCCCGTCAAC
Organism: uncultured Gammaproteobacteria bacterium; assembly: GCA_945787155.1. Classification (GTDB taxonomy): domain Bacteria; phylum Pseudomonadota; class Gammaproteobacteria; order SZUA-140; family SZUA-140; genus SZUA-76. Next base: position 1,044 of record CALZHD010000195.1, read on the forward strand.
AAAACTGCCACCAGGCTCAGGATCACGGCAGGTACCAAAACAGCTTGAACATTCATTTTTTGCCTGTCCATGTTACAGCACCGCCCCTTCAGCATCTCTCAACGCAGCCCGCAGTGTTTCGTGATAATTTTCGGATAGTGGTGTCAACGGCAGACGAATCCCTGCTGGAATCAAGCCCATATCATGCATCAGCCATTTCACCGGTATCGGGTTCGCTTCAACAAAGAGATCCTGATGCAGTGACATCAAACGATTATTGATCGTCTCGGCAATATGTCGATCACCGGCCAATGCGGCATCACACATCGCACGCATCGCCTTCGGCGCAACATTGGCGGTCACCGAGATCACTCCCTTCCCTCCCTCTAAGATCAAATCCATCGCCACCGCATCATCCCCACTATAAAGGTCAATGCGATCACCACAGCATTCCAGAATTTCACGCGCACGCTGCAAATTACCAGTCGCCTCTTTAATGCCCACAATATTGGAAATTTCGGACAATCTTTTGATGGTAAATGGCAACATGTCGCACACTGTTCGACCGGGCACATTATATAAAATTTGCGGGATCGGCACTGCCTCGGCAATCGCCAAATGGTGCTGGTAGAGCCCTTCCTGAGTTGGCTTGTTGTAGTAGGGTGTCACCAGCAGACAGGCATCCGCACCACTCTCCATCGCGCAACGTGTCAACGCGATCGCTTCACGGGTGCAATTTGAGCCGGTTCCTGCAATCACCGGAATTCTTCCGCCGACAAGCTCAACAACGCGCCGCACCATGCCACAGTGCTCTTTATCATCCAGCGTAGCCGACTCGCCGGTAGTACCGACGACTACGATTGCATTGGTGCCGTTTTCAATATGAAACTCCACCAGATTGCTCAACGATACGTCATCCAACGTACCGTCTTCATGCATCGGCGTTACAAGCGCCACCATACTGCCGTGAAACATCTAG
>CALZHD010000196.1 GCA_945787155.1 uncultured Gammaproteobacteria bacterium
CGAATGTGCCGCCTGTCGCAGATGCAGGATTTGACCAGATTGTAAATGAAGCATCTGTTGTATTTCTAGATGGGATTAATTCTCTTGATACCGATGGGAGCATAGTCTCTTATCAGTGGCAGCAGCTTACGGAGCCGTTTGTGGTCCTTAATTACCCATCAGGTAGTGGTGAAGGCGAGGGAGAGGGAGAATCATCTACCCCTGTGTCTACAACAAACTTTGTTGCGCCGTGGATACGCGAAGATACGGTTAAAGAGTTACGGTTAACCGTCACTGATGGTGGCGGAAAAACAGCGACTGATGTCGTCAGTATCACAATGCTGGATGTGCTGACAGAGCCACCCGTGGCTGAAGCCGGTCAGAATTATTCTGTGTATGAACTGGACTCGATACGGCTTGATGGCAATGGGTCATTCGGTACAGAAGGGACTATAATCGGTTACGAATGGGTTCAGACAGCTGGACCAGCAGTCACCTTAAGTGGAGCGGATACCGATTTAGCGACGTCTCTCGCCCCCGATATCACAACCGATACCGTATTAACATTTGAATTGACGGTAACCGACAGTTTTGGTGTGTCTGCAACCGATATTGTTAATATTACGGTTAGAGAACGGGCGCCACCGCCACCGTCATCGGATGTTACGCCGCCAGTCACAAATGCATCGCTCACTATGAATTTTGAGGTCGATGGCACCTTCTATGGTGTTAACTTTACCGTCAATGAAGCGGCCATTACACAATTCAGAGTCACGGGAGATAGAGCTATTATCAGTGGCGGTGTCGATACGACCGATTGGCAGATTTATAGCGGTGTGCCCATTGCATTAAAAGTGCCGACGAATGGCGCCGGAAATAAAGAAGTCACCCGTACGGAGGTGCTGCAATGAGCGCGCAAATGACCTGTTCAAGAAAAGTGCTGAATCAAACCCGTCTCTGGTGCGGCATATTTTTACTGCTGCTCACCTCCTCTGTGAATGCCGCAGACGAGGTCACCTACTATCACCATGATGCCCTTGGCTCCACCGTCGCCGCCACGGATGCGAATGGTACCTTGCTGTGGAAAGAGGCGTATCGCCCCTATGGTGAACGCATCCGCAAGGAAGATGGGAATTCCAACGATATCTGGTACACCGGCAAGCAGCATGAAGAGGCGATGGGGCTAAGCTACTTCGGTGCGCGCTGGTATGATCCCTCCATCGGGCGTTTCATGGCGATAGACCCGGTGGGAATAGATGAAGGGAATATTCATAGCGTTAATCGTTATGTTTATGCTAATAATAATCCTTATAAGTTTGTGGATCCGGATGGGCGGGTTCCTGTACCAGTTTTAATTATTTTAGGGAAGGTTGCAGTAGAAGGTGCCAAGATACTTATTAAAAATTACGGTAAGAAGGAGGTTAGGAAAAAGGCAGTTGAGAAGAGCGTTGCAAAGGGCGCAGGGAAAACAAATCAGCCAAAACTCAAAAGAATTCACTCTGACGAGACACTAAGCTCAGGTTCAAATAAGTTTGATCTTGAGTCTCAGCGTACTCGCAGCACTCAAGATATAACTGATTCATTAAAGCCTGGGGCATCTGAACCCTTAAAAGTAAAACCGGATGGTAGAATCTTTGATGGGAATACAAGGATTAAGGTTCTAGAGGAAAGAGGTGTTGATATAAATAATCTACCTAGGACAATAATAGATTAGGGGTTATTTATGGATGTGAATGAAGCCTTATCATTGTATCGTAATGAGCCAGAATCGGAGCAGGTGAAATTTCTTTCTCGTCTTGGCCATCAAATTACAATTTTCGCTAGAGATACCTATGAACCTGATACTGACTCTTTATCGAATCCAGCACAGTTACGTTGTATAAACGAGATGATGCATAGGATACTGGGCCAACAATTTAAACTGTTGCTTGGTGATTGTGATCGTTATCCTGATGATATTTTTATCAAAATGATTTTTGAGATGGCAGCTACCTGTGATTTTGAAAGCTATTTATCTTTAGGAATCAATGATAGTTTTAAGCTCTGTATGGGACAGCGAGCTAAGCAAACACAGAAATGAGTTTTAGTAGCCCCGCTTCGCGGGGCATCTGTCATTCAGCAGAAAATTGGATAGTGGATCACAAGTGTGGACCCAAACTCGAAATGGAGAAATTGTTAATGGCGGGATAAATAAAACGCCAAGAGCTTACAATGTAGAGACTGGACTTTCTTCCCCTAAGAGGCCTAATTGGAAATAAATAGTATGATTGATGAAAAAACTAAACTCACATTACAAGAAGCTTATGCAGCGATGTACAAATTTTTGGAACACGAGTACGAAATGACAGGATCGGACGAGATAGGTGGTATGCTTAGTAGTATGTCTTTCCTTGACGATGGAGGAACTGCGGATCCTGCAGTATGGAGTGATTGGATTCAAGCTGCCGAAAAGGTGATTTCCGGAGACGACGATATAAAGTTACATATTACACGTGAGTAAAGAAATAGAGGAGGGTGGATTCAAGTTGCAAGTGCAACACGCTTAGCCTCAGAAAAGATATTTGGGGTCAGAGACTGAGGCATCCCGGGTAAAGGGGTCAGGGGATCAAGGGGTCGCCCATTAGTCGCCTCCAGTCAAGCGGATAAACAAAACACTGAGCATCCACCCATCAGTTTTCATGATAACGCATGGGCTGTGCACCCATGATTTTATTG
>CALZHD010000197.1 GCA_945787155.1 uncultured Gammaproteobacteria bacterium
GATGTGCTTCAGCGGCACTATGCTGCAATTTATGAACAACTGCGGCAGTATTATCGGCAGGATCCGTTGCTGCGATTGAATTGATTCGATTAATGCGAACAGAAATAGTGGAGTGATCTATAGTGGCTGAATTCGACCCATTGCTGCCTTTGGCAGATATCGTGATGAATGACCGCTGTGGAGCGAATAGCAGGTATGTCGCGAAAGCGGTCATTTATCTCAAATATTCATAGTGATATTTCGGCTTAAAAATGGATATTCAGGAATGTTTCGCGTAACCGGCAGAGCGCAGCGGCGGCGTTTTCGGCTGCCAAGTTTGGTGTGATTGTTAGCTTCAGATTACGCCCGTGCTGATGTCAACGTAAAGTGATCTACTACAGTAATGTTGGATCACTGTTCTCTTTTACTTTTCTAGGCATATTCTATACCAAATTGATGCCAAAGCTTTGATTGGCCAATCGTATATTTGAGATCTGAATTCCTGATAGAAATAGTGGGTTGATAATAAATAGATTCGGGCGTAGAAGAGTCATGGAGGGGCCGCACTTTTAAGAATAATAATTTAGGCAGCTTTTCTATAGTAGTACTTCGTAAAGTTGTAGATAGCCAGGCGGCAGCATAACAGACTTTATCTACACATCTTTGGACTTAATACACATTAATTGCATCTGAGGAGGGATGTGGGCCATCGTTGGGCTAGCAGAAAAGAAGTAAACCTGGAAGGTTCTGTGATGTAGAAGTTTTGGTGTTGACTCGGGCTATTGGGTCATAGGTCGCTGATCTATTAGTCCTGAATCAAACATTTGATGGAAGTTATCTAGTAATTAATTGTAAGGAGACAGTTCATGTCAGAAATAAGCACGGAAATCATGGGCTGAGCCCACATTTGGTGCGGCGGGGAGTGGTGCGGCGAAGTATGTCCTGGTGGATCATTACACCGCTAGCGCATCTCGGCGCCTCTGGGCGCATGCTGGCTCTGCATGGCGTAGTGTACCCATTGCTAATGCTGAGGAGCAAGGATTGGCGCAGGTTGCTTTTGCTGCCAATCGCGTGGATGTCTGGTGGGACAGCAGTAATAAAATTACGATTATGAGATGTTGGAAGAACTTTTAATTAGCCACTGAACTTCATGCAAGCTTGTAGCGCTAAATATGAAGTGTAAAGGCGTGTAGCAGGGCGAATAAGTTCCGAGTTAAATTATTCAAGGAGTGATTAAAATGGCACAGAATGAAAGCAAGCTATCGGTATCCGATATTACGGCTGCGATCGAGAAAGAGGGATTAAATTGGCAAGCTGGTGAAACAGAGATTGCCGGACTTCCACCCGAGGAAAGGAAAAAGTATCTTGGATTGACCGTTACAAAGTCCGAGCTGAAACAAATGGCGGAGGCCGTAAAAAAACAAGCAGCGGAAGAAATGCGGGGATTTGAGATAGGTGTCGGTTATGGAGCACCTGTCGCCAAGGATTGGCGGAATATCTCAGGTAAAAATTACATCACTGACGTTCAGAATCAGGGAGGGTGCGGTTCCTGCGTCTCCTTTGGGACCTGTGCGACTATTGAGGCTAGTGCACGCATCAAAGCCCAAGACCACACGTTAGCTATTGATCTTTCTGAAGCCTTTATGCAATTTTGTGGCGGTGGAAGCTGCAGTGGATGGGGATTAACTTCGGGGCTTGATTACGCTAAAAGCACCGGTGTCACCGATGAATCCTGCTTCCCCTATCAACCTACAAATATGCCGTGCAGTAATCGCTGCAGCGATTGGCAATCACGCTTAGTAAAGATCTCAGATTACACCGGTCACAGCAGCATGCAGGCCCGCAAGGATGCTATAGCCAAGGGTCCTGTGGTGGCAGGTATGGCTGTCTATACTGATTTTTATAGTTACGCTGGCGGGGTTTATCAGAAGTCGTCCGCTGCAAACAATGAGTTGGAAGGCTATCACTGCATTAGTGTTGTTGGTTATGATGACAATCAGCAATGCTGGATCATCAAAAACAGCTGGGGGCCTGGTTGGGGCGAGAGTGGCTTCATCCGTATTGGATACAATCAAGCTGATCTACTAATAGATACGAGTTGGGCATTCTATTCAGTCGATGTCGATATTGAACCAGCGAAAGGCAGTGGTACTGCAAAATATATTCTGGTTGATAAGCGCTTTGGAGGTGGTGTGGTCATCTGGGCCTACGCTGGCGGAAAGTGGCGTTACAAAGGCATCTCTGATGCGGATCTTACTGGCATTGTCCAAGAGGCATTTGCTGCCAATCGCGTGGATGTCTGGTGGGACAACGACCAGATCACCCTTATCCGGCCCTGGAAGATTCTGTGATGTAGAAGTCGCGGTGCTGATTCGGGCTATTGGGTCATAGATCGCTGATCTATTAGTCCTGAATCAAACATTTGATGGAAGTTATCTAGTAATTAATTGTAAGGAGACAGTTCATGTCAGAAATAAGCACGGAAATCATGTCTGGGCGCATGCTGGCTCTGCATGGCGTAGTGTACCCATTGCTAATGCTGAGGAGCAAGGATTGGCGCAGGTTGCCTTTGCAGCCAACCGTGTTGATGTCTGGTGGGACAGCAGTAATAAAATCACGATTATGAGATGTTGGAAGAACTTTTAAGCTAGGGAGCCTCTGATTAAATAACAATTGTGTCATTACGAGCAACACGAAGTAATCTCTGTCCTTTGAGTATCAATGAGTTGGAAGATTGCTTCGTCGCGTTGCTCCTCGCAATGACACTTATTCAGAGTTTCCTTAGCTTCATGCCTTCTTAGCCCTACCAGCAGTTTAAGCAGGGTGCTCAGAAATTTGTGATGACATGTGACCGGTCGTCGGAGTCGGTGTTTTACATCTCTCCGTCGACTATCGCCCTTCTACCAGGGACGCCTGGAAAAGTGGGTAGTACTTGATCAAGCGTGTTCACCACACTATCGTCAAGCAAGTAACTTCTTGTAGATGTGAGTAACATGGAGATCGCATTTTTTCATGGTGTGTTGATAATAATTGCCGGGATGGCTCCTTTTTTGAGAAACTCTTAATATACGTAGAGGAAAGATTGGATGCTAGCGGGCTATTCTCGCTTTCGTATTGCCACTCCTTTTTCAACGTCGCCAGATGTGTAGTAGTGTCGTCTTTCATCTAGATAAGAGGATTGAAATGTCAAAACCGGAGTTATTACTGACGTTAGCTGATTCAGGTAAGTCCTTTGAAGTTTACCCGGAGGAGATTATCACAGTTCACCTAAATGAAAATCGTACTACTCCTTACCGATGGGTATTGGACAAAGAAACAAATATTAATATTTTACCACTCCAAAAAATGCATTATGCCCTACCGGAAAAGCCACAATTTGGTGAAGGCGGTACGCTGATTTTGAGTTTCAGAGCAAAATCTGTTGGCATTACGTCTATTCATCTGAAACATTGGTGTAAATGGGAGGACTCAACGATTGGACGATTCGACGTTACAATTTCAGTAAAAGAGTGATACTGATATGTGGGGACACAATACATATATCTGGCGGCCATATTGAGCATCAGCCGATGAAGCGCGTGAGCGCATCGTCAGTGTTGTTCAGTTAAGAACAACGTACTAAAACATTGTCCGTTACCCTGTGCCTGCCCATTCACACCGATCGGGCTTGCCTAATGGCATCCAGTTATATAGCGGTTCAGGCGCAGGGGCAGTCACATCACCCTGCACTATTAAGTGAGTCATCGCACCTGTCTATTCAAAGCGAGGGCCTCGGAGCATTGGGCCAGAGAAACACCAGGATCAACGTCCTCTATCAATGCGGTTTCTCAGGTCAAGCCTCACCCACATCGGTATTTTCATCAAGTTAGTTCATTGCCAGAGATGTCCGCTTTGGGGTGATAGCAACTGACTATAACTTTACTCTTAAAGTCGCCTTTGTCTATGTAGCTGCCATCCGGTGTAAATAACATGTGGACACTTCCTGTGGTTAGATGATTCCCTAACTTCCTTTTGTAAATATTATCCTACAGACATTTATTCGTTATCCATCTATATTGGGTTATTACTAGATGGGTATGTCTGCGTGCGACTGTGGTTTCAACTGGTCGATGCAACATCTAAACTCTAATGATAAAGAGGAGGATGTTAAAAATGAAGCGGAGACCAAGGATTATTTACTCTGAAGAAC
>CALZHD010000198.1:0-1154 GCA_945787155.1 uncultured Gammaproteobacteria bacterium
CTGCAAAAAGGCGACATCTTTGTGATGGCGGCAGGCAAAGAGATTAAACGAATGATTGAAGTCATCAGCATCGTGCAACGCACCCGTCACGGCACATGGCTGCCGTTGCTGATAAAGCGTGGGGATGACGAGATTGAGATTATCGCCAAGTTTGCGCCGTTGGAGGAAGATGAGTAGCTATCCTACCCTTCATTTAAAGGGAACGTAAACATTAGAATCAACAGACTTCTTTTGAAAAGTTGAAGTCACAATCGCTTTGCCTGGCCCTACTGCTGTTATGACACCTGTGGTGTTCACAATGGCAATTCTTTCATTACTTGATTGAAAGTAAACCCAGTAATGATCATGTAGATACTCTCTCCTACCATCGGAATAGTTAGCATATAAGCTCAGCTCTAAACTATCCCCTACTTCTTCAAAATAAATTTCATTAAAAGTTGACTCTATACTCAACACAGAGACGGGCTCATGTGTGATTTTTAGACCAACATAGTAAACACATATACTAAACATAATTGCTAATACAACACCCTGAGTCCTTTCTCCTTTCTTAATAAGAAAACCTATAAATACGAGAACAGTAAGAATTACTCCAATAACTCCCGAATAGAGCATTGGAATAATCAAGTTACCAAAGCCAAACATACTTGCATCTACATATTCTGGCCCCAAAAGAAAAGCTACAAGCTCAGGTGCTGTTTTCCCAAATACCCCAAACCAAATTATATAAATAAAACCTAACATAGCCATCCCAGCAATTATGAAATTGCTGATTGACACTATGATCAAGTCAGATATATTTTGAAGAAATGATTTAATTTCAGTAACCTAAATGTATTAGCGTTCGGCTAATAAAGCTAAACTTGCTCTCTGTTTTGATTAACACAAATTTTCATTGCCGTGACATTTATATCGACAAAGCAATTGCACAACTAAAGATATAAATGCCGAGTTATTCTAACTATATAATACTTATAAATAGTTTATCGATACCCTGATACCAGCACATGACCTCAGAAAAAAGAACAATGAAATTAAAATATTCGATTGTGTCACTACTTCGCTAAAAATTATTTGGCGTCCATGCCAATAATTCACTCACTTACGCGACAGCTAATTCCTTTTGCCCCGACCGCCCTGCGTCCGCAGCATTT
>CALZHD010000198.1:1223-3087 GCA_945787155.1 uncultured Gammaproteobacteria bacterium
TTCTCCGCCGCTCGCTAGCGCTCACAACTACGAAAGGGCAGACGGCGTGGCCTATCGGCGACTAGCGGCCCTCGCTTCGCTCTCCATGGCCGCCAGCGAATTAACTGAATATAACCCTCTAAAAATACACAAAAAACACATCAAATAACCCTCCGTTTTTTAAGTTTAATTTCAGCTTCACCTCCTATCATAACTCTTGTAGACAGTAGCGGCGCGCGCTCCGCTCAGGAGTCTGCGTTACTACAGAGAGAAATTAAAAATTGCCAATGGGCAACCAAGGAGAGAGCACCATGAAAACGAAACTGTTACTTTTAATTCCACTGATCGCGACACTGGTCGCCTGTGGCGGCAGTGATGGAGGCAGCAGTGGATCGTCTTCGACTGGCACCACCGGCACCGTCTCGGTGATGATCACCGACAATCTGACCCTGAGCTACTCAGAGGTGTGGGTAAACGTACAGGCGATCACCGCAACCGACGCCAATGGTCAGGTGGTAGATCTCTATCGCAACACCGCTGGCCAGACTCACAATCTTTCACAACTGGTCAATATCGGCGCACTGGTCGATGCACAGGCGATCGCGGCGGGGACCTACTCTTCGTTCGATATCGTGATGAATAACCAGATCCAGTTGATCGATCTGGGTGGCGTGACCACCAGCGCGACGTTTGATCAGAGCGGTAATCCTACTTATACGCTGAATGTCACCGGTCAACTGGTGGTCGACGCCAATCAGGTCACATCACTGGTGCTCGACTTCGACCTGCAGCAGTTCACCTATGACGCGGGAACCAACACCGTGAATCCTGTCGTAGTGCAGACCGATCCCGGCACACTGAACCAGACCGTTGCAGCGGTGAACGGGCAGGTACAGGCGGTTAACAGCCCGACACAGTTTGTCGTGTCACCGGCGAGCGGCGGCGCCAATCTCACCGTTAACCTGCAGGCGACAGGGACTGTCACTAACGCGGGAACAGCGACTGTAGCTGCTGACACCGCACCGCTGCAACCGGGTATGCAGGTCACTCTGACCGGCACCTATGATGCTACCAACCTGATTGTCACCGCCTCTACGGTTGAGGTTGCCACAGGTGGCAGCGTGACAATCAACAGTGAAGTGGAAGGGTTTGTTACCGCCTTTAACGGCACCACGCTAACCCTCGATGTTAAAGAGGCAAGCTTCCTGCCGGGCAGCAACACGCTCGATATCGCCAACACCAGTAACGCGCTCTTCAGCCACGGCTCCCTCGCGCTGCTCACCGTGGGACAGGAAGTTGAGATCAAGGGCAACTGGGACGGCACCATCTTCACTGCGGCGATCATCGAGATCGAAGGGGCGCCAAGCAACGCGGTTGGCCACAGCTACCTCGATGATTATGCCGAACTCGAAGGTGCGATCACTGCGATCAACGGAAGCCTGTTGACGATGACCGTACAGGAATTCGAACATGTCAGCGGCATTAGCAACGGCGACTCCGCCACCATCGACAGCAGCAACAGCTGGTTTGAGGATGGCGATGCGAGCTGCCTCCGCAACGGTGCTGTGATCGAGGCGAAAGGCGGCATGAGCGACGCCACTACGATGGTCGCGATGGTGATCGATCTCGAAGATAGCTGTAACGGTTCATCAAATAGCGATGACGATGATGATGACGAGGACGACGACTCAGATGATAGCTAACTAAATAACATTATCCCTCTTGGCGTCACAACTGTGGCGCCTTTTTTATTTTTCAGTTGTCACTTATAAATGCGCATTGCCTACGCAGACAACACTCCTCACAGCGTGGCCGCGTACGACAGACATCCTTACCATGCACCACAATCAACGCATGATATTCATTATAATGTGCAACACGCGCC
>CALZHD010000199.1 GCA_945787155.1 uncultured Gammaproteobacteria bacterium
CGCAGGGCGGTCGGGGCAAAAGGAATTAGCTGTCGCGTAAGTGAGTGAATTATTGGCATGGACGCCAAATAATTTTTAGCGAAGTAGCGACACAATCGACCTTGCTTGTTATTCGCAAAGCGCTCCATGTGATGCGGCAACTGAACAGTAGTGTTATAGTACGGCCGGTAGTAGACTGGTAAGTTCCTGCTTCTTTGACACGGCATCACCTGCGAGCGCAAACCCCATGAATTTTCCATCTACATCATTAAAGCGTGCGGCGATATTGAGCCCATCTCCTTCGTAACTCCATTCACCTTCAGCATCTCGGGGAGGTGGCAGGACGACAAGTGGGCAGCTGGGTGTTTTGATGATGACGGGCATCGCTGGATACTCCACTGCCGTCTCATTACCGCTCAACGTTTTTGCCAGTGCGCGTGCCCCCGCCATCATCGGTGCAATAAAGGGCAGGTTCATACCGTCGATTTCGGCGCAGTCTCCCAGTGCATAGATGTCGCTTTTCGATGTCTGCAAAAAGCGATTGGTCACGATGCCACGATTAACGTTGAGCCCCGCCGTTTCGGCCAGTGCGGTATTGGGCCGCAAACCGACTGCCGAGATGACCAGATCCGCAGTAATCTCTGAACCGCTATCGAGCATAATGCGGTACCCCGTCCCGTTACTGTTGACTGCTGTTGCGGTAGTACCGAGGTACCACTCAACCCCCTGTGTCGATAATGCAGACTTTAGTGCGCGACCGACAGTTGTGGGCAGCAGTCCACTGATTGGATAAGGGTCAGGCCCAATAATGGTCACCGTCTTGCCGGCATTGATCAGGTCGTTACCAAACTCGCAGCCGATAAGCCCTGGGCCGATAATCGCCACCCGTTGCGCAGATTCAAGGCGTTCACGAAAGCGCGCATAGTCAGCAAGGCTGTTGATGGATAACACTTCATCAACAGCATCGCCTTCCATCGGTGGACGAATGGGCACCGCGCCACAGGCGAGTACCAATGATTTGTAGGCGACATCGCCGCTTGATGTCTTCACCACACGACGCTCCGCATCGATGGCAGCGACTTTAGTGTGATTCATGATGGTCGCATTGAGCGTGGTAGCCATCTCATCAGCAGTCGATGTGGAAAGTTGTACTGCATCTTTCCCTCTGCTCAATGCAGTAGAGAGCATCGGCTTAGAATAAAAGGCGCCATCATCGCTAGTGATCACCGTCAACGCAGTGGTTTGGTCGAGCTTGCGAAACTCCCGGGCCAGTGTATAGCCCGAGAGTCCGCTACCGATGATGACAACTGCCTCTTGCTGAGTCACCTCTCAGACCTCGTACATCTCAAAATCATCTTTTGATGCACCGCAGTCGGGGCACTCCCAGCTATCGGGAATCTCTTCCCAGCGCGTGCCGGGGGCAATCCCTTCAGTGGGGATACCCTCTGCTTCGTCGTATACAAATCCGCAAATAATACATTTCCACTTCTTCATCTCTGTGCTCCTTTAAATTGATATCATCAACCAGCTAATTCGCGTATTTGCCTACTGCGAAAACTGCTCAAGTGTATTACGATAATTGCTTGCATGTCTCTGCTCAATTTTCGTTAGTGCAGCAAACCTTTTTTCCGCAATCTCAAGGGTTTTTGTGAAGCGTTCTGCATGCTCTTTTGACTCTTCGATCTGTTCATCGATTTCGCTGACCGCTGCGTGTTTTTTCTCTTCCAGTGCAGTATGGCGAAAGGCGGGGTACATCTCTGTATATTCATAGGTCTCGCCTTCAATCGCCATCTCAAGCATCTTTTCAACACTGAGATCGGCAGGGTAGAGTAGCTCAAGATGTGCCAGAGCGTGCTCGGTCTCCTGGGCGGCGGTATGCTCAAACACTTCGGCTACATCATTAGCGCCCAGCTCGCGACAACGGCGTGCGAAGAAGAGATACTTACGGTTGGCCATCGATTCGCCTGCAAAGGCGGCCTCCAGATTTTTAACGGTCTGTGATATTGCTTTATCAGTCATGGTGTCTCTCCAGTGGTTATCTCAATGTGGTGAAGCAATCGTAGCAATCTGAAATAATTCGATCCAATTGATTGTAAAATTATTAATAATTGATAAAATCGATTTATGTATCTACCCACGATTAGACAACTTCAGTATTTGCTCGCAGTGGTTGAACTGCGCCATTTCGGCCACGCGGCCGAGCGCTGTTTTGTCACCCAGTCAACCCTCAGTAGCGGCATTCAGGAGCTGGAACAGGCGCTGGGGGCGCAGCTGATCGAACGCACCAAGCGTAAGGTGCTGCCGACGCCGTTGGGGCTTGAGATTGCAGAGAAGGCACGCGGAATACTGGAGACCTCTTCAGATATCATTTCCTTAGCGCATAAAGATAAGAATTCACTTTCAGGTGAGGTTCGCCTTGGCGCGATCCCGACGATCGCGCCTTACCTGCTGCCGAAGGTGCTGCCGCCGTTGCGCCAGGCGTTTCCCGAGCTGGCGCTATTGCTGATCGAGGATCAGAGTGCACGGCTGCTACAGCGGCTCGAGAGTGGCGAGATCGACTGCGCGATCCTCGCACTGCCGTACCCGGTCGGCAAGCTGGAGTCGCAAATGATCGGCGCAGAACCGTTCTGGGTCGCGTTGCCTGGCGATGATCCGCTTACCGAGCAGTCACAGATCAAATCATCTGAGCTACCGATGGAACGCCTGCTGCTGCTGGAGGAGGGGCACTGCATGCGGGATCATGCGATCTCGGCCTGTCACAGAGAGAGTAGCAGTGCGACAACTCCTTTTCAGGGAACCAGCCTGTACACGTTGATCGAAATGGTCTCCGGTGGGCAGGGGATCACGCTGGTGCCGGAGATGGCGCTTGATTCGGCGTTGCTCAGCCAGACTGCAATCGAGTTGCGGCCACTTGACGAGCCGGGTCCGCATCGCGAGATCGCGCTGGTGTGGCGTGCAACCAGTCACCTGAAGTCGGATCTGGAACTACTGGCCGCGAAGCTGGCGGAGTTGATGGCGGCGTAGTAACGCTATAAAGCCCGTCATTCCGATACGTTGTAAGGCGGAATCCAGTTCGCTCTTTGTCGTAATAGTCGACTGCGTCATCAAGCTCATTTCTTGCAGGTTCAAGAAAGCTGATTTT
>CALZHD010000200.1:0-704 GCA_945787155.1 uncultured Gammaproteobacteria bacterium
AAAGATTCATGAGCGGATGTCACGGTCCGGCAATGACGGTGATTGTAATATTATCCCGGTAATCGCCCGCAGATGCATTGCCGATAGCACCGACGGTGACGCGCATCGGGTAAGGTACTCCGAGTGGAGAGGTGGGTAGCGGCGTGTTTATGACGGTGGCGGCTGGCCCGCTAAGGTCTACATTCGCGCTATTGGCAGTAAATGAGAAGGGAACCCGGCTGGTGTCGGTTGGATCGATATGTGCCATATTCCCCTGGTTTTGTGAGCTGAGCGTGACGCTATAACCGATGTTGCTGCGCACTCTGAGGTCGAAGTCAGAGAATTTTCCCGCCTGTAATATACCAAAATCAATCAGGCGCGATGTAAGGGATGGGTTGAAGCTGCCGCCTGGATTCACCAGGGAGAGGTCAATCTGTTCTAGCACTGTTGCTGATATTGTCAGGGTTCTTGTGCGGTGTTGTATGTTGTTGGTGAGATCACCTTCATACGCGGTCACTGTGACGGTATCTGTGTAGGTACCGGGTCTGACAACCTGTTCAGTAGGAATCACCAGGAAGAAGCTGAGCTGCTGCGAACCTCTGCCGGTGAAGTTGCCGCTGAGCACTTCGCTGGCTGTGGCCGAAGGAAGGTCTTTTAAAATATTTGTCTGACTCGCCTGGTCATAGAGCTGATAGTTCAGTACGTTGGCGCCATTGAGCAATGTG
>CALZHD010000200.1:787-3474 GCA_945787155.1 uncultured Gammaproteobacteria bacterium
TCAGCGTGATGATGGCTACCATCTTCAGCAGTTGTCTCTCTTTGCTTTGATTTAGATTAGACATGTTATTTTTGTGAAACCTGGATGGGTAAAGTCAGGGCGCCAATATCGTAATAGCCAGCCGTTTTTTCAGGAATCCTGAATTTTACGATCTGGCTCTGGTCGTTGAACATTCTCAACTCGTAGCTGCCGGGACTCAGCCCTTCGACCCTGAAGATGCCACTACGGTTGGTAAACAGTATCTTTGGCTCCCAGTTTGGGTTGTCGGTTGCGACAAGCTCGCCCGCTTGTAAGCCGACGGGTGAGCCGTCTGCGAGTTTAAGTACACCGCCAAGCAGCACAGTGGCATCTGTACCGATATGAATAACAGTGCCACTCTTATATTTCGGTAGTAGCACAAATGACTCATCGCCAAGATCATAACCAAGCGGAAGATTGGGCACATCAATGTTAACGCCATGAGCAAGGTAGGAAGTGAGGTCGGGTACCACAGCGGCGCCGAATCGATTGGTACTGGCGGCATATTGGTCGCCTAGCGGGTTAACACCTACCTGCATTTCATCTAGATTGGCATGTGGTACGACAATCGCAAAGCTGTCTGTGACGGGGCGTGTCAGTGATGTTGCACCTTGTGCATAGACCAGCGCGGTGCCAAACGTGAGGCTGCTTATTTGATGTTCCTCAGATGATGGGTTGTCAGTATCGACTATGTTATTTGACAGGCTTGTTTCGGCGAGATAACCGACGTGGCTAACTCTCCCTGACAGGGTGCTCTCATTGGGTGTTTTAACAGCGCCCAGTGAAAGATTTGTTCCGCCAACTTTGTTGGGGGATATCTGTTCCCAGCTCACTCTTGAAGTGTCATTCAATGTGTCATGCGTGGCGGTGATGGTGCGATATTTTCGTTGCGGTGTCCATGTTAAGCTTAAGAAAACACGATAATCCTTGTCACCGCTCCTGCGTTGTTTCTCAACACTAATCCGGCTTCCCAGTTCACGGCTAAACGAATGGTGGATGAACAGTCCCAGGCTATGATCATTGGGTAGCCCTCTGCGCATTAGCTGGTAATTAGTGCCAATGCCACCAGACGAATTTACACCAATGCGGCGACTGTAGTTGCCAGTTATATCGTAGGTGATGATATTGTCCGGGGTGAGATTACCCAGGGTCGAGTAATGCCTTCCGGTATAATCAAGCTGAAAAGTCCATTGCTGATTTGCCTGGTTGCGATGGCTTGCATCGAAGTATCGGTATTGCACTCGCGTGCGGTGACCACTTCCCAGTGGACGGACATGGCTACTGCCGATATCGGCTCTAAACGTACCGTTCTGAGTGGCCCAGATGCTCTCGAAGCTGAACATCTTCTGATCCTTGTTGGCCTGCAGGCCAACACCCAGCGTGAGTTCGGGCGTGATCCCTTTACGATGAAATAGCGAAATGGTCGGAAGGTCTTCGTCGTAGTCATATTTTCCATTCACTATTTTTGAGGGTAGACCAATATTGTAACTATATTCGCTGAGATCGGATGTTAGTAATGTGCTGTCAAATAGAAAGGGGACTTCAACTGTTTTAGTGCGGCCAACGCTATCGGTTATTCTTAGTTGTATGTCATTAATACCACTGGTGGATGGGAAGTCCTGGATGTTATGTGATCCCGCCGGCAGTCTGAGCACTCTGACGACGTTATTATTTACCAGACAGATCGGCATTGCCTGTGGGTGTGGTAACACGATAGGGCTGCAATGAGAAATTCCGCGCAAGGGTGAAGCCGGCCATTGGCTGGAATTGCTGTATTCCGGAAGTAGGGTATGAGAGGTCACCGAAACCATAGCGCCACATACGTTCAGTATCATCATGAACCACTCGTATGTTGCCTCGTTGCCACTGGGTACTGTTTTTTTCGAGATAGCGTGTATCAGCTTCCAGTACCCAGTCTTCTACGCGCAGTGCATGTTCAAATGAGACAATTGCCGGTTGTCGCCCATCAAGTACACCATCGCTCTTGTGATAGTAGTCGACACCCATTCGCATATTCAGGTATCCACTCACTGGGCTAACCGGTAAGGCTTGTGATATTGGGTAGGGAGGCGTGCGCCTGTAGAGTGCATTTGTAGTGGTTTTTCGTGCTTTGGGAGCAATGGTCACGTGGAGTTCAAGTTCCTGATTATCGAAATAGAGATCGACTCCCATTTCCTGTAGAGGATTGGTATCGATATCATCAGACTGGTTTGATAAATCGATAATCTTCTGTAGCGCCTCTTCCTGAAGCAGATGTCCGATCTTCGAAGAAAATCCGAGCGTATCGATTTTAAGCACTTCATATTGCCCGCTGATCAGGATGTCGATATTCCCCTGTCGAGACGACTCAACGATCAACGGTACAGATATGCGCTGATCTTTCTGGATCGGCTGTTTGCCAAAAACTTCCTCAAATAATTGTGCGTCGTTTGCTGCAAATACCGGGTTGCTAAATGAGTTGGCAAGCATGATAAGGCACGTGATCTGACAGACTAAAAACCATAGCCATCGCAACAGATTTTCGATTCTTTTCCGTGCATAAGCCATTTTTTGAGAAAGGTATCCGTGTACACGTTGTATTTGTCTATTTTTTAAGTCTGCCAAAACATTGTTGATGGTTATTTCCTGAGGCAAAGTGTATGAACTGTCCTGCTAATACTCAGGGTTCC
>CALZHD010000201.1 GCA_945787155.1 uncultured Gammaproteobacteria bacterium
CGCCATGCTACCTTTTTAAGGCCGCTGTAGGTTGGGTGGAGGCCGATGACAAAAGTATCATCCGTGATGCCCGTCTCGGCCAGAATGGCACGTGCCTTGATACGCGCCTCTTCCATGACGGGCAGCGTAATCCAGTAATCTTTTAGTTCGTCACCCACCGAACGCTGCACCGCATCGAGGCAACGACGTGAATAGTGTGCAGACTCATTGCTGTAATCGATACAGAAGGCGTTGTCAGTCAGGCGTTTCGACAGGTCACTAAAACGCGGATTCAATTCAAAGCAAAATACTAGATCGTAATTTTCTTTATGCAATGCCTCTTCGATTTTACGTACGTGATAGAAGGCAAGCAGCGATTTACGGTCATGCACAATCAACCTGGTTACCTGTGGCGCGAACCCCTTTAATACACGCTTACCATCCGGGCTGGTCAACACATGTACCTCAGCCTCAGGGTATGCATCGATGATCGCCCGCAATGCTGGGGTGATCATCACTATGTCACCGACACGCCCAATTCGTATTGCCAGTATCTTCATGCCTCAGCCATCCGTTTTTCAACAGGTAGATATTTGTCCAGGCCATTTTGGCAATAAAACATTTTATTCTCTTCACGCATTTTTACCAGGCGATCATAATTTTGTTGCGTGCTGCTACGACGCTGGGGTGCGCGCAAGTGATAAACAGGGGCAAGGAACTTAATGTTTTTGGTTGTTATCCCCAGCCCATTAAAACGCCATTCAAGGTCATCATCTTCTCCACCGGAGCCGCAATAGTCTTCATCGTAACCGTTAATCGCCACCTATAACATGAGAAGTTACAACCCATTACACCAAGATAGCGATTCTTCGCGATCTTATGAAAAAATCGATTGGGGAATCCGACTTCATACGATCTGATGCCATCGATATGCAATAACGGCGCAAGTAACAGATAGAGCAACCTGCTTTCTAGCAACCGAAATCTCTCAGGCTGTTCCCTCACATACTGACTAGCGCGCCTCCCTAGATCTACACGACGACCTGTACAGACAATACCGCGTTCACTGTTCTGCACATGCGCATGAATAAAATTCGAATGGGGAATACAGTCGCCATCCAGAAAAATCAGATAGTCCGCTTGCGCCACCGAAATTGCGCGATTTACCGCAACCGTTTTGCGAAAACCATCATCTTTCTGGGTCAGGTGTTGAAACCAGGTAAATTTTGAGCGCCATTTTTCAATAAACGCGGCCATCTCTGCCGACTCATCATCTTCCGTAATGATCACTTCAAAGCACTGTTCAGTCTGTCGCAAGAGCGCATGAAAAATACAGGCCAAAGCAGTCGTATCTTTATATACTGGAATAATCAACGTTGCTCTGGGGGCATCAAATTGTCGAATCAAGTTAGACATTATTTTCTACGCATCACACAATCAAATTCAATCAATATTTGAGACGTCCTGTCTCTGGAAACAGGATACATTCCTGTCATCTCAAATCCTAACGCTCTATATGCCACAATAGATTCTATGTAGTCAGGCGTTTCATCATAGACAGGCGTTACAGAAACCTCAGATTGTAGCGATTTAATAAATGGCAATGTATCACTTGCCCCTTTAACTACCTGAAGATCATACCCTTGTGTATCAAGTTTTAGATGAACATTAGATGTCCGCATATCCGGAATAATCTCTTTTACGATACCATCTAATCTCTTGATCGAAACCGTCTCTTTATTAAGGATCGCAGCACTACCAGCATAGGCTTCCTTAGCGTAGCCACTTGGGTCTTTAAATGAAGAAAAATCAGATGATGCCGTTACATTTATCACCTTCTCTTCATCCTGCTTGCCAAGTGCAAAATCATATACATCCCAGGCCGGGTCATCTTTAGCACATTCACTTAGAACCTGAAACGTCGCATTTACTGGCTCAAAGGAGACAATCCTTCCAGTATAGCCAATTTTTCTTAGCATCATTGCATACTGACCAACATTGCCACCAACATCTAGCACACAATTGACATCCAGTATTTTAAATAGATTTACCAGGTGAGACTCGAGGGTTAAATGATTTTTTTTGATCTTGATAAGATCGTAACCAAATACGCCTGCAACTTTATGATGAAATTTCATATCTTCATTTAACTCTCACTACTAACATTGGAAAAATCCTTTCCTTTTAATTTGCAATAACGCAAGTACCAGCCCGATGTCTTTTTCCAGAACTTGAAGCCGTCTGTTTTTGGAAACATCGTAATGCGGCGAATCTGCATCAGATCCTCTGCCATCTTCACTGGCCCACTAATCGTAGCAACACCAAAATGGTATCCTGCTGCGGAAACTGCTTCTGTTTCACGCTGTGCGCAATCACCATAGGGGTAGGCGAAGGCGATCACTTCATCATCAATCAACGCTTCAAGCCGCTCCTTTGAA
>CALZHD010000202.1:0-516 GCA_945787155.1 uncultured Gammaproteobacteria bacterium
GTGCGCGTGAAATGGTCGCGAATGGTGAAGGCGTGATGCTTGATCAGTTTTCAAATCAGGATAATCCTGAGGCTCACTACAGCGGTACAGGCCCAGAGATCTGGCGTGATACCAGCGGTAAGATTACCCACTTTGTCAGTTCGATGGGCACTACTGGTACCATCATGGGTACGTCCCGTTTTCTCAAGGAACAGAACCCGGAGATCCAGATCATCGGCGTACAACCGATGGATGGCGCGCAGATCCCCGGCATCCGCCGTTGGCCCAAAGAGTATCTACCTAAAATCTACGACGAACGACGTGTCGATCGCATTATTGATGTTAGTCAGGAGGCAGCGGAAGAGACGACACGCGAACTGGCACAACGCGAAGGGATCTTTGCCGGGATTTCGTCCGGTGGTGCGATGAGTGCTGCACTGCAGCTTTCACAGGAAGTCAGTGATGCAGTGATCGTGGTGATTATTTGTGATCGCGGCGACCGCTATCTGTCGACCTCTGTCTTTTCAGCTTGAAGAT
>CALZHD010000202.1:566-2136 GCA_945787155.1 uncultured Gammaproteobacteria bacterium
ATTAATGGCAAAGCGGTCTTCATCGATGGCGCGTTGCCGGGTGAAGAGGTGCTCTTTTCTTATCTGAAACGCAGAGGTAATTATGACGAGGGTGGCACAGCCCATGTCATCAAGGCTTCAACGGAACGTGTAATGCCGGGATGCGCCCATTTTGGTGTTTGTGGCGGCTGTAGTCTGCAACACATGGCGGCGGAGACACAGATTCATGCCAAGCAGCAGGTGCTTCTTGATAATCTTAAGCATATCGGCAATGTTAAGACGGAGCAGCTGCTGCCACCGATGACAGGGCCGTTGTGGGGCTATCGCCGTAAGGCACGCCTTGGGGTCAAATACGTCATTAAAAAAGAGAAGGTGCTGGTTGGTTTTCGTGAGAAGTGCAGCCCCTATGTGGCCGATCTTGAGCGCTGCGAGGTACTGCACCCTTCGGTCGGTGAGCAGCTTAACGCACTGAAACAGTTGGTGGGTGATTTATCAATCTATATGAAGATCCCACAGATTGAGATCGCAGTCGGGGACGATGGCACGGCGATGGTCTTTCGTCATCTGGATCCCTTTATCGATAGTGATATCGTCAAGCTACGCAGCTATGCGCAACAGCACAATATATTGCTCTATCTGCAGCCTAAAGGACCTGACACCGTTCATCTGTTGTGGCCGGAGGAGGCCAAAGAGAGTAGCGGTACCGCGCTTTGTTATCGCCTGCCAGCGCACAATATCGAATGCCATTTTGGTCCAATGAATTTTGTGCAGGTCAATGCCGAGATTAACCGCAAGATGATCGACCGGGTGATTGAAATGCTCGACCTTCAACCCGAAGACCGGGTAATGGATCTCTTTTGTGGGCTGGGCAACTTTACCCTGCCGATGGCGCGACGTGTTGCATCGATTGTCGGCATTGAAGGAGATGAGCCATTGGTTGAACTGGCACGTCACAACGCTAAACTAAATGGTATAGATAATGCACAATTTTATGCGGCCGATCTGAGTAAGCCAGAGCTGTTGTCGCAGGCTGGTTTTGTGCTTGAAGATAAGCGGTTTGACAAGGTGCTGCTCGATCCGGCGCGTGCCGGTGCACTGGAAATGATCACGCCACTGGCGAAGCTGGCGCCCAGGCGTATCGCCTATGTATCATGTAATCCGGCGACACTGGCGCGCGATGCCGATGAGCTGGTTAACAAGCACGGTTATCGAATGACGCATGTCGGGGTGATGGATATGTTTCCTCACACCTCGCATGTCGAGGCGATGGCGCTGTTTGAGCGGGAATAAATTAAAAGAGTGTCATTACGAGCAGAGCGCAATGGACTGGAAGTACAAGTCCCCTGGGGAAATAATCTCACCTGTTGGAGAAGATTGGATGTGTGAGATTGCCGCGTCGTTGCACTCCTCGCAATGACACTTTGACTGACATAGCTAGTTTGAGAATAAGATAAACATGGCACAAGAGATCGAAAGAAAGTTTCTGTTGACCAGCGATGCATGGCGCGATGAAGTCAGTTCGTCGTGCCACTATGCGCAGGGGTATCTGTCGAGTTCCGAAAAGGTCTCGATCCGCATCCGTACCTCGGGT
>CALZHD010000203.1:0-516 GCA_945787155.1 uncultured Gammaproteobacteria bacterium
CTCGATAGCGATGACCAGTACCGCGTGGTGCGCCGTGTGATGCGCGCACTTGAGATCGATGAAGATCAGTGGCCACCGAAGCAGGCGCAGTGGTACATCAACAATAAAAAGGATGAAGGGCTACGCGCCAAACACCTCGATGATCGTGGCGATCCCTATCAACGCCAGATGATTCGTATCTATCACGCCTACGAAGAGGCGTGCGAGCGTGCTGGGGTGATCGACTTTGCCGAGCTGTTGTTACGTGCGCTGGAGCTGTGGCGCAACAAGCCAGAAATCCTGGCCCACTATCAGGAACGCTTTGGCCATATTCTGGTGGATGAGTTTCAGGATACCAACTCGATTCAGTACGCCTGGTTGCAACTATTGACCGGCGCTAATAACAAGATCTTTGTGGTGGGGGATGATGACCAGTCGATCTACGGCTGGCGCGGCGCAAAAATCGAAAACCTGCAGCGTTTTACCACTGACTATCCCGGTGCACAGTTGATCCGCCTGGAGCAGAATTACCGTTCG
>CALZHD010000203.1:550-2096 GCA_945787155.1 uncultured Gammaproteobacteria bacterium
ACCGATTCAACTCTATTCAGCCTTTAACGATTTTGATGAGGCACGCTTCATCGTTAACAAGATCAAGGTATGGGAAGAGCAGGGCGAGGCGCGTCGTGACAGCGCGATTCTCTATCGCTCAAATGCACAGTCGCGTCTGCTGGAAGCGGAGTTGATCAGTGCCGGTGTGCCGTATCGGATCTACGGTGGGCTGCGATTTTTTGAACGCGCCGAGATTAAAAATGCGCTCGCCTATATGCGGCTATGTGAGAACCGCCATGACGATGCATCGTTCGAACGGGTGGTCAATACACCGACACGAGGCATTGGCGATCGCTCGGTAGAGGCGGTGCGGCAACATGCACGGGCACACAATCTTTCACTATGGGACGCCGCCATTGCCATTGCAAATGGTGGCGAATTTGCCGCGCGCGCGAGCAATGCATTGATCGCCTTCTTGCGACTGATCGATGAGCTGGAGGCAGGTAGCAAAGATATCGAACTGCATGAGCAGGTTGATCATGTTATTAAGCATAGCGGCCTGATCGAACATCATCAAAAAGAGAAGGGCGAAAAGGCGCAGTCGAGATTAGAGAATCTGGAGGAGTTGATCACCGCCGCACGTCAGTTTGATTATGATGAAAGTGAGATGGAAGTAGAATTGGCACCACTGCAGGCATTTTTAGCACATGCCGTATTGGAGTCGGGTGAAGGGCAGGGTGAGGCCGATGAAGATTGCGTGCAGTTGATGACACTGCACACCGCCAAAGGGCTGGAGTTTCCACTGGTGTTTTTATGCGGCATGGAAGAGGGGCTCTTTCCGCACAAGATGTCGATGGGCGAGGAAAACAGACTGGAAGAGGAACGCCGCCTCTGTTATGTCGGGATTACACGCGCCAGACAGCACCTCTACATGACCTATGCCGAAACGCGCCGCCTCTATGGTAGCGAAACCTATCAACCGGTATCGCGATTTATCGCAGAGATTCCGGATGAGCTGGTCGAGGAGATACGTCCCAAGGCGAGTTATAGTTATGTGGCTAAGGCTGTGCCAAAGAGCGCATTCAAGGCACCGGTGGAGGATGCGCCAACAGGGCTTAACCTGGGGCAGCGCGTAAGTCATGGGAAATTTGGTGAAGGGGTGGTGCTAGGATACGAAGGGCAGGGCAATGGTGCACGGGTGCAGATCAATTTTAAAGGTGCGGGTAGTAAGTGGCTGGTGGTGGCCTATGCCAAGTTAGAGCCGGTGTAGCGAATCAATAATAAAAACTAAAGGTAGAACACAATGGATCGTCGTAGTTTTATTAAAAAGATTGGCGCAGGTTCGCTGATTGCAGGCTCGGCACTGGCCGGCGTCACACCAGCCATCGCAGCGAAGAAGCGGGTTAACTGGAAACTGGTGACCACCTGGCCACCTAACTTTCCGATCTTCCACGAAGGGGTCAAAAAGTTTGCCAAAGATGTGAAGCGCATGAGCCGTGGGCGCATCAACATTCAGGTGTTTGCCGGGGGTGAATTGATTCCAGCGTTGCAGAGTTTTGATGCGGTCTCACAGGGCACGGTCGAG
>CALZHD010000204.1:0-1505 GCA_945787155.1 uncultured Gammaproteobacteria bacterium
CAGTGTTGGTGTGCGGCGGTGTGTGGCAGATGAGCGAAGGTGCTTATATTTATGCCAAGGCACAACTCGCGCAGCGCTTGATTCACGACGCATGGCAAACGAGCATCAAGCAGTCACAACCGATTAAGCCGTGGTCATGGGCGGACACCTGGCCAGTTGCGCGCCTGGTGATGCCACGGTTGGGCATCGATCAGATTGTACTGGCGGGTGATAACGGTCGCACATTGGCCTTTGGTCCGGGCCACCGTTTTGGTTCGTCTTTGCCGGGCGATGTTGGCAACAGCATGATCGCAGGGCACCGCGATACCCATTTTGATTTTTTGCAGGCGCTGCGCTCCGGTGAAGAAATTTTTGTCGAGACGGAAGATGGCACTGTCTACACATATGTTGTCAGTTCGGCCAGCGTGATTCACGAATCGACAGTGGTGCAGCATGATGAAGGTTATCGTCAGTTAACGTTGGTGACCTGTTATCCATTTGACACCATCGTGCCGGGAGGTCCATTGCGTTATGTGGTGTATGCCGTGGAGAAGGGGACGATAATGCCGGATCATATGGGCGCACTATCTATTCAATTTTAAATAAAAAAGCCCCGCACAACGGGCGGGGCTTTTTTGAATGATCATCCATGATGTCTGTGAAATTATGATGGCGCACTTCACAGTTTGTACGTCGACTATTGAGTAATCGGATCCAGCGTAATTTCAACGCGGCGATTGAGTGAACGACCTTGCGCGGTATCATTGGATGCAATCGGAAAGGCTTCTCCATAGCCCATCGAAGCGAGGCGTTCGATGTTGATGCCTTCTTTTTCAAGGTACATGGCGACCGTGGATGAGCGTTGTTGGGAGAGTGTTTGATTGGAGTCATTAGACCCGACACTATCGGTGTGACCAGCGATGTTGACCAACGTGGCATCAAATTCATCCAGTACCAGCACAACAGAATCCATCACACCAAAAAACTCTGGCTTGAGGCTATAACTGCCGGTGTCAAAGGTGACATTGCCGGGCATGTTAAGAATGATGTTATCGCCGTCACGGGTGACGCTGACACCGCTACCCTGCAGTTTCTGGCGCAGCTTTGCCTCTTGCTGATCCATGTAAAAGCCGACACCACCGCCCGCAATCGCACCGATTCCGGCACCTTTTAGTGCTCTCTCTTTGCGGTCTTCGCGATCGGCCGATGCCGCGCCGATGATCGCGCCCACCACTGAACCGATCATTGCACCGCCGGCAGTTTTCGACATCTGTTGCTCATTGGTAAACGGGTTTACGGTACTGCACCCTGTTAGGGCAACTAAAGTTGCACTCAACAACAGGGCTGTACAGCGGAACACTGCTTTGTTTTTCATATTTGTTACCTACTTAATTTATCTGTTTATAATGATGTACGATCGAAACGAAAATAGCGTGCGCTATCATAACTCACTCTTCGACTCGCTTATTTGATTTCCTGCACAATACCGCTATTTTTTACAAAAAAAGCCCCGATTAAATATCAGG
>CALZHD010000204.1:1576-2387 GCA_945787155.1 uncultured Gammaproteobacteria bacterium
GGAGTTGGCCATCGACAGTGCCAGCAACACACTGCCGAGCAGTGCGCCACCGAGCATACCGCCGAGTGCCGAGGCACCGAGGCCGAAGCCGACCACCACCGGCGCAGAGACCGCCAACACCCCGGGCAGCACCATTTTCTTCAGTGCCGCCTGGGTGGCGATGTCGACACAGCGTGCGCTGTCCGGTTTTGCCGTGCCTTCCATCAGGCCGGGGATTTCACGGAACTGACGGCGGATCTCCTGGATCATTTCGAATGCTGCGTCACCGACTGCCGTCATCGTTAATGATGCGACCAGGAATGGGAAGACACCGCCGAGGAACATCCCCATCAATACGATCGGTTCACCAAGATTCAATGAGAAGTCTGGAATCCGTGCCGACACATCCTGAATATAGGCCGCGATGATCGCCAGTGCCGCCAGTGCGGCGGCACCGATCGCAAAGCCCTTGCCGATTGCCGCGGTGGTGTTGCCGAGTTCATCGAGTGAGTCGGTAATCTTGCGAGTCTCTTCCCCCATTGCACTCATCTCGGCGATGCCACCCGCATTATCTGCAACCGGGCCGTAGGCATCGATCGCCATTGTGATGCCGACAGTACCCAGCATGCCGATTGCGGCAATGCCGACGCCATAGAGGCCACAGAGTTCACTGGAGAAGAAGATGATCGCGCACAGTGTCAGCACCGGGACGACCACCGACTGCATGCCAACGGCGAGGCCGGTGATCATCACCGTCGCTGGGCCGGTCTCACCCGCGTGAGCGATATCACGCACCGGTTTGCCGGCGGTGTAATATTCGGTGACAAGCCCG
>CALZHD010000205.1 GCA_945787155.1 uncultured Gammaproteobacteria bacterium
ATTGGCATGTTCTCCCTTCAGGGTGTAACGGCCCGCCGGTACCGTAAAGGTATGCTCGACCACGCCAGAAGCAGAGTTGACACGCTCCAGTGTTGTTTTTCCAAATTCATCCGCGCCCTTCCGGTAGATGCCAAACCAGGAGGCCTGTGCCGCGCCGCCCTCCGCCAGAACAGCAGAGACTTTTATCTTAGCCGGGCCGGATGACTGCTTGATGACATCCGGTTTCATTACTGCTACATCCGGTAAGTCGTCATGCTCTTTATCTTCTAGTTCCTTTACTCTTCTATCCAGTTCATGTGAAGTGGATTTCGCATTTTCAATCGTTATATTGATCTGACGAATTTTCTCCTGAAAAGCACTATCCTCCCCCGAGGCTTTAACTATTTTTGCTTCCTTTATCTGCGCGAGTGCAACATCCAGATGTTCCTCATATTTCGACCCTTCATTTTTACATTGAAGAAACTGATCGGCATCCAGGTGTCCCTCGTGGAGGACAATACAACAGGCTTTGAGTCTCTCGGCTACTATTTGAGCCGATTCAGTAAGGTCCTGTACTTTCTGCTTTCCGATAATAACTTCACCCTCTACTTTAACCAGTTTTATTTTGGTCTGTAGTTGTAGATCAGATTGCTGAAAAATCGTTTCGCACGGTGAAACAACCCCTTTGAGGAGGTCGTATGATAAATATGAGATAATCACTAATCCAAGAGCCACAGCAAGTACTACAAATGGCTTTTTCGAAGCTGTTTCCTTATTCATCTTATTTCTCACCTGTCATATGTCTGCGTAACATACTCGCCCGAAATCTTCCCATAAAATAACACCTTGAAAATAAATTTGACACCTATTCCAAATAAACGCATTTTAATGAAGTGATCGAGCAGTGGCATCAACTGTTTTCAGGCAATCTGCTATCACAACGCTACCAACAAGGCGAAAAACTGAGTGCGGCTGAATCAGCCGCATTGACTGAGTGTGTCTGTGTCGAGACATGGCGTCTACGACTCATGGACATTAGCTTAATAAACAAGCCACCCATCTTAAGAAATCTCCTCCAAAAAAATCATGGTGGAATTTTTCACCCTCGACCGGCGTCAATCACGCACGATTCACGAATTTTGGCTATTTCGAGCAGAAATAGAGCGGTGAATTTATGGCATGAGACGAGTATTTCGAATACCAGGCAATTCTCAACCTCAACGATCGTTGAAGGTGGGCAATAGAGTAAGTTTTATTGGTTAGAATTACGGAAAATAATACTCGCAACTCTTGATGCCGGGTGTGCGTTGATATCCCAGCGACTGACACACCTGCTTAAGTTTAAACGCCGTGCCGACAAACGATTTAAAACGGCTCTCGAAGTTGTTGATTAGATAACCCCAGTGCTCGGGTTCAATGTTGAGCCGTTCTAGCATGAGGGGTATTGATTGATCAATATAACCCCGTTTACCCTCGCGGATAATCCGCCCGCTCCAGTCGACCAGCTCGAAGTAATCGGTCAATTTAAATGGCAGTCCCTTCGGCATCTCTGCTCTTGGGTTGCCGACAAACGGTAGCAGTCCTTTCACTTGCTGCTGAGGGTGGTTGGGGCTATGTGCCGACTGCGCCTGATGGATTCGTTGCCTGACACTGGTATGCGCCGAGGCTTCAGGTGTCCTGGCCATCTTTGCGCGGACTGGGTTGAGATCTACATACGCCATCGCAGCAATCAACGCTGCCTCATCCAGCAGGGCCTGCGACTTAAAACGCCCCTCCCAGAAACGACCAGTACATTCATCCTCCGCATTCGCCTGACGGGCGATGCCCTCGTTCACGACTCGCATGAACCAGCTGATATCCATCAAGCGCTCTCGCCACAGTTCAACGCTATCACTCAGTACCTTTGATTCAGCAGACCCAAGCTTTTCACCGCGACGGTAACGTTGTGAAAGCAGGTTACCGGCAAACAACCGATGCCAGCGATCGATCACCTCATCAAATGCCCAACCAAGGGCTTGTTCAGCATCAACATGCAACACTACATGATAGTGGTTCGACATCACCGCATAGCCGCACAGATCAATCGAAAATATCTGCGCCAGCCCATTCAGACGATCTTCAATCCATTGGCGACGATGTTCGAAACTGCGAGCGCTTACCGCATCCTCTCCGCACAAAAATGCACGGCGGACGCAACGCGACACACAATGATAATAAGGGGTGGCCTCAAGCGAGACCTGAGAACAGCGGGGCTTTGGCATCGGTCAACTCCTTTGACGCAATGGTTATTGTGCAACTCCT
>CALZHD010000206.1 GCA_945787155.1 uncultured Gammaproteobacteria bacterium
TGGTAGCAGTGTAGAGCGCAACGAGTGAACGAGAGTGAACAAGGTTGTGCGAAAACGCTGCGGACGCAGGGCGGTCGGGGCAAAAGGAATTAGTTGTCGTGTAAGTGAGTGAATTATTGGCATGGACGCCAAATAATTTTTAGCGAAGTAGTGACACAATCGACAAGGCCGGTCAAGTAGACGTGGTACCGCGTCGCTTCCGCTCCTTGCACCACGCTACTTACCGGCAGCGTTAATGTTCTAAATAGAGGAATGATTATTGTTTGATCACAACGATATCGATAAGTATGAAATCGATGAAATACCGCTTGATAGAGATTGCGACCTCATAAGTGATATTTACATGCGAGAGTTCGATGAGGCATTGACAAACATGATAAACAACAATGATGGCACCCCTTATAACATTGGGTGCTACAGTCCTGTCGCAGTAAGAAAAATCAATGAAAATTCGTTAGAGCTTTCTTGGTACCCAAATACATTTACGCGGTTTCACGAGGTCTCCATTACTCTACCGAGAGACAAGATACAGATTTGTGTCGGGTGCTGGCGGTATGACGTCAAACCTTGCATATTTGTCGATCATACCTGGTTGGAGCAGCTCTATTTAAAGGAATATTCTGTTTTCGCTTTGATAGATGCTATCGGTGTTAAAGCTGCGATTAAAGACAACCTTCTCACCAAAAACAAGCTAATAGAACTTAGAAACAAAATTGATGACATGGCAGAAACACATGGAGACATTTCATTTATTTCCTTTGCTGATAGCCTTATTCTAAAAAGCAATTGGGCTGTAGGATACTTTCATAAAGGAATAGAGTGTTCTTACAATCCAGAGAAATTTTTAAACATTATTAAAGAAGTTGAGGAAATCTATACTGATGTACTAGGGCTTAAAATATATGCAATATTAACACAGGGCAGTAATGAATATTATGAGGAGCCATTGCTTCATATTTCTAAATCAAAGAACCATATTTGTTTAAACAGCTTAGGAGTCCCTTTTGCGGAATTGCTAGCAATAGATGGCGCAGTTAAAAAAGCACTGAAGCACGGCACTCACCCGCGGATGCAGGTGTATATGGATGAGCAGTATTATCGCTCATTACAGCTCAAATATGAGTATGATAAAAATGAAAAACCTAAAAATACATATACTGCGGTAATGAAGCCACAACAGTCGAGTTATTTTTATGCTTCTTGTGATATTTTGCTCGAAAACATGAGGGAGCCAGAATCTGAACATTAACAAATCACTGCACCTGACCAGTCAAAAATAAAAGGGACATCCATGATAGTTATTGACAATATCCGCATTCAGATATAGTGTCCGCTTTAGGAGTTCCAGATTAATCATTGCGTCAAAGGAGTCCGATGCCTAAACCTCGCAAAGCCC
This sequence comes from uncultured Gammaproteobacteria bacterium, assembly GCA_945787155.1. GTDB lineage: Bacteria > Pseudomonadota > Gammaproteobacteria > SZUA-140 > SZUA-140 > SZUA-76. The sequence goes on from CALZHD010000206.1 coordinate 1,397, forward strand.
AGATTTCACTGGCAAGTACCCCCTATTACCATTGCGTTTCTCGCTGCGTACCCAAAACACTTCGTGGGGCAGGCTCTTCGCCGCGCCTTTCTGTGTGGTGAAGATGCTGCCACTTCAAATAGTTTTGAACATCGTCGCCAATGGATTGAAGATCGCTTACATGAACTGTCACAGATTTTTGCGATTGATCTATGCGGATACGCAGTAATGTCAAACCACTACCATGTTGTACTGCATGTAGACCAGGTGCTTGCCACTGAGTGGTCAGTGAATGAAGTGATCGAACAGTGGCATCAGCTGTTTTCAGGCAATCTGCTCTCACAACGCTACCAACAAGGAGAGCCACTGAGTGCGGCTGAATCAGCCGCATTGACTGAGTGTGTCGAGACATGGCGTCTACGACTCATGGACATTAGCTGGTTCATGCGAGTCCTAAACGAAGGGATTGCACGCCAGGCGAATGCGGAGGACGACTGTACCGGGCGCTTCTGGGAAGGGCGGTTCAAGTCTCAGGCGCTCCTGGATGAAGCCGCGCTGATGGCCTGTATGGCGTACGTGGATCTGAATCCGGTTCGAGCCAGGATGGCGACCACACCCGAAACCTCAGCACACACCAGTATCAAAAAAAGAATCCAAAAGGCACAATCAGCACATACCCCTAACCATCCGCAACAACAGGCAGCAGGGCTGCTTCCCTTTGTGGGCAACCCACGAGATGAGATGCCAAAAGGATTGTCCTTTCGCCTGACAGATTACATTGAATTAGTCGATATGAGCGGTCGTATCCTCAGAGAAGATAAGCGAGGGATCATC
>CALZHD010000207.1 GCA_945787155.1 uncultured Gammaproteobacteria bacterium
GGCAGTGTAAAACGGGGCTTGCGTGGCATGACTCACCTCCTTGTGATCATAGAACCTACGCCTTTACAATATCACTATCCCAGTATATTAGAAACAATTACTCTCTGACCCGGGTTTCCTGACCCGGGTTTCCGCGACTGTGGTTTTCAGGCAATTGGCGAGTGCGCTTTTGATCTTATTATTAACGGGACTGCAGCCAGCCTGCAGGGAGATCTGCCGCCGATTCCAGCGAGTGCTGTCGGCGCCAATACTTGTTGTTACGACATGATGTATGGGTTGGAACCCACCGTCTTTATGCGCTGGGCCAGCGAACAGGGGGCAGCGAAGGTGATTGATGGCCTCGGTATGTTGGTAGAGCAGGCGGCTGAATCTTTTTTTATCTGGCGTGGTGTCAGGCCAGATACTGCCGCCGTGATTGCTCAACTACAGACGGCGTAAGTCTACAGCGTACTCCGCGCCGCCAACTCACGCGCCAGCGTTTCGATATGCTGGCTGTTCTCCAGGCGTCGCTGCCAGTGTGCTGGGATTGCCTCAGCGCCAAGATAGGCACCGGCCATCGCGCCAACCATAGCTCCCATCGTACCGCGATCTCCACCATGTGACACCGCGCACAGCACGCATTCTACAAAGGCGTGAGGGTGTATCAGGAAGCAGAACAGGGCGAAGGCCATCGATTCATTCACTGAAGATTTTGTACCGAGCTGTTCAGCGGCCTCTGCTACGGTAGCGTGGCTTGCCAGCAGTTTCAGTACCAGTTGTAGTTTCTCTTTGAGCCGGGTGGTCTCTGCAAACTCCACCAGACGCGCACCGTAGACCTGGGGTGCAAAGGGTCGTTGGCTGTTGAGGTGAAGAGACATCGCGACCGCCTTGGCGAGTACTGCCGCACCATCGATCCCGACTGGATGGGCATGGGTGATCTCGGCGGTATTCTTGGCCATCTCATAGAGGCCGGGTGAGCGGTGGAAAAAAAGCCCCAGGGGTGCGACGCGCATCGCAGCGCCATTACCAAATGAGCCACTGCCGTCACACAGACGCAATGCTGCGGTGGTGTATTCGATCGCCTCATTTTCGACAATGGTAAAGACCGCTGAGGTCACGGCTCCGTAGTTACGCCATGGTTCCTCTTTATAGTATTTGCGGAACTTGTCGCCCAGCAGCTGTTGGTCGATGGCACCCTGGCTGACCAGTAATTCGGCAGTGGCGAGTGACATCACGGTGTCATCAGTGTAACAAAGCTCGTTATCAGAATTGATATATTCAAGCAGATCGTCTCTGTCAGTGATCTCAAGGGCACGTTCGCCAATCGCATCGCCCAGCGCGCTACCGATCATCGTGCCCATGTTGTTTAGCTGCAAAGGGGCAAGATATGATGTAGTGAGAAATTATTTAGGGAAGTTGCCATTGACCACTTTTTTCTTGATCATCGCTATTCCGGTAGTGCTCTACCTGTTGTTTATAGTCAATCTTTATCTGGTACAGTCGCGTCACATCTACTGTCCGACGGCGGAGATTGCGACCACGCCGGACAAACATGGACTGGAATTTGAGGCGATTGATTTCGAGACCAGCGACGGGCTGATGTTGCATGGGTGGTTTGTGCCGCGCGCTGCCGGTGCCGATCAGGCGTGCAGAGAGCGAGTGGTACTCTTTTTTCATGGCAATACCGGCAACATTTCGGATTGTATCGCGACGTTGGCGATGTTCCACCAGCTGGGGCTCTCTACCTTTATTTTTGATTATCGCGGTTATGGCCGCAGCCAGGGCGGTCCTACCGAGCAGGGAACCTATGATGATGCCGAGGCGGCGTGGATCTACCTGCTGCGAGATCGCGGCATAAAGTCAGAAGATATTATTGTGATGGGACGTTCGCTGGGCGCGGCTATCGCAGCGGCGCAGGCGGCACGCCACACGCCAGGGGTGCTGGTGATTGAGTCGACCTTTACCTCGGCACCGGAGCTTGCGGCAGAGCTCTTCCGCTTTGTCCCCGCTCGTCTCATGAGTCGTTTCAAATATAACGTGCGCGATAATATTGCCAATACCCATTGCCCGGTGCTGGTGGTTCACAGTAGTGATGACGAAGTGATCCCGTTTCATCACGGTAAGCGGCTCTATGATGTTGCCAACGAACCCAAGGCCTTTCTGGAAATCAACGGCGCGCATGCCGAGGGTTTCTACACCACCGGACAGGATTATATCGATGGGCTAAAGCGCTTTCTGGACCAGCGTTTTTTATGAGTGAGGTAGTCGCTGCTAATCCCCGGTAGGGACCAGCGTAAATTCCAGCACGCTATCCATACTTGTCAGGGTTTCAGTGAGTTTTCTGAAGTTATCGGTATCGATGGCATCGATGGTCAGCTGATACTGAAAGATCTTTCCTTCATGGTCGAGCTGGTAGCTGGGCTTGGCGCTGTTGATGGTGTGTTCAGTGATCAGTGCGCGCAGATCATCTTCGGGCATA
>CALZHD010000208.1 GCA_945787155.1 uncultured Gammaproteobacteria bacterium
TTTCAATGCACAATTTATCAAATCGCAGGAGTTGCGCTATGGTGAAAACCCGCATCAGAAGGCGGCTTTCTACGTTGAATCTCGTGCCCAGGAAGCCAGCGTTGCCACCTCCGCACAACTGCAGGGTAAGGCGCTGTCATTCAATAACATTGCCGATACCGACGCCGCGCTGGAATGTGTCAAACAGTTCAATGAACCTGCCTGTGTGATCGTAAAACATGCCAACCCCTGTGGCGTCTCCGTGGCCGATTCGCTTTTCAACGCCTATGATCGCGCCTACAAGACCGATCCGACATCGGCCTTTGGCGGCATCATCGCCTTCAATCGTCCACTCGATACCGAAACGGCACGCGCTATCATTGACCGTCAATTTGTTGAGGTGATCATCGCCCCCTCTGTCACCAAAGGGGCGATCGCGACCGTTGCCGAAAAAGGAAACGTTCGCCTGCTTGCGTGCGGCGAATGGCCAGCGGAGCGCAGTGTATCGCTCGATTACCGTCGCGTTAACGGCGGCATGCTACTACAGACCGCCGATACTGCCATGGTAACTGCGCATGACCTGAAAATAGTGACCGAGGTTGCGCCATCGGATGAGGTGATGAGAGATCTATTATTCAGCTGGAAGGTGGCCAAATTTGTGAAATCGAACGCCATCGTCTACGGCAGAGACCTCACGACTATCGGTGTCGGGGCTGGCCAGATGAGCCGCGTCTACAGCGCACGCATCGCGGCGATCAAAGCGGCCGATGCCGATCTTCAGGTAAAAGGATCAGTAATGGCGAGCGACGCCTTCTTCCCATTTCGTGATGGCATCGATGCGGCAGCCGAAGCAGGCATCAGCGCCGTGATCCAGCCGGGAGGGTCAATGCGTGACCAGGAAGTGATCGATGCTGCCAATGAGCACGGCATGGCGATGGTCTTCACCGGCATGCGCCATTTCGGCATCACTGCCGTGATCCAGCCGGGAGGGTCAATGCGTGACCAGGAAGTGATCGATGCTGCCAATGAACACGGCATGGCGATGGTCTTCACCGGCATGCGCCATTTCCGTCACTAACTCAACATTCAGGCTAAAGACCCGGACGGGTAGCAGTTACCTCGCCACCCGTGCCATACGCCGACGCAGTGCAAGCCCCAGCAGGGCCAACAGCCACACCGCCATGCCACTACTCCCGACACCACTATGGCCGACACTGCTAAAGGTAAAGGCATAGACCTCAAAGCCAGGCGTGCCTTCGTTCTCCATATTGTCTATTGACAGATAACGCAGCACCGTCGCCGTTGAGATTGCAATCGGTCCAGTGTATATCTTTGTTGGTCGTGTTGGCCCTGCATCTTCGGGATTGGGTGCAGAGCCATCCAACGTATAATAGGTGCCACTTTCTTTACAGCCAGAGCCGCCCACTGGATCACCAAACCCAGTGGATAATACACCTGCAAAATCATCACAGCTCAACACCACATGGATCTCAGAAGTGAATACATTACCATCGGTATTGGGGGTAGCTGTCGTGCTGGGTGCGCCGATATCAACATAATATTTCTGCGACTTAACGCCCGTGTCCAGCACCTCACTATTACCCGCCCGGTCCACCGAGAAAAACTGCACATTAACAATGCCATACAGTTTTGTCCCAGGAATAAACCGGGCCGGAATCTGCGCTAACGAGATCGTATCAAGACGCACTGCTTCCAGCACAATATGATTCTCAGACCGGTCCAGATTGACCTGGATTAACGGCACCTGTGACGCAAGGATATAGACAGGCGGCGGGGCGACCGACGCCGGAATTTCAGCTAATGAATATGCAGCGCCAGTGATCGAACCGAGGGTAATCTGGGTTAAATCCAGATCACTCTCAGCAATATCTGCCAGCGTCACCGCACCGGCCGGCACATTGGCAGGGGGAACCACATTATCAAGCACATTTGAGGGAAGGCTATCCAGCTGTATCTGGGCAAGATCCACAAAGTCCCTGACCCGCAGCAAGTCGATACTGTTGAGCGCAACGGCATTACGCGGGATATCATCCAGCGTGAAGGCGTCCAGATTGACACGAACCGCGGCATTCTCTTCCGTTGTGATAATATCGGCCAGGGTCATATCAAAAAAGACATCTGTTTCATCACCCTGCAGATCCTTCAGCGTTAACGACTGAAGTGGCAACAACTGCTGCGGTGTAAGCGGCGTGTTGTAGAGCTGCGCTGTTGCGCTAGGAGTACCATCATTATCAACTGTG
>CALZHD010000209.1 GCA_945787155.1 uncultured Gammaproteobacteria bacterium
TAAGCACGGAGAACTTACTCTGCTCCAGCTCAATGACTTTATGTTCGGCGACACTTTTCGACTGCCAGTAACTGGTAAAACTGATGATAATCAACACAAGAAATAACAGACCGCCCAATACAAGCGTAGTTTTACCCCGGAGTCCCAATTTATAAACGTCATTCATACATTTGCCTTTTTTCAAGGAATCATAGACATCGAACAATAGATGCCTGCTTAATAAGACGCCAGAATACAGGCGCCTCTGATCATATTAATTCGTATACTTGGCTATCGGCCTCTCCAGCCCAATTTTGATTCGACATCACTTAATCTAACGGATGGCATCTATCACCTGTACCTTCTGAATTAACCAATATAGGAGTTTAACCTTGTGCTGTAAAAACAAAATGGCTTGAAGCGGTTGATAGCACAGCTGTCTGCCATGCGCTGGATTCACAGATGGCCACCAACACTGAGCCTGGTTCCAGCCTGTCAGAATTGATATGACAGCAGGAAATGTCGCGCGCTTAATGACCGGTAATACTAATCTGTCATTTAGTAATTTTGGATCAATGGCTGCTCATAGTCAAAAAAAGACTGCTGGAATTTTAAAGCTACCCAAAGGTAAAATTCGATTTATTCCAGCACCCCACAAGGAAGTGCTTCAATCACTATTTAAACTGCATCCGCAACATCAACCCACCGGTCTTCTCAGACAACGTCTTGTACTCCGCCAACGTCGGTGGATTGGAGCGTCCCAACGGTAGTGTGAAGACGGGGCTCTTGATCTGTGAGTAGAGGATGGCATCATCGGAAGGCTCATCACCGATCAAAAGATACGCGCCCGGTACACGGGTATTTTTAGCGGCGCGACGAAAGGCGTCACCACATCTCACCCATTGAGCCGGTGTAAGTTTTGGCGATACCATCTGAAAACCAGGTGACGGCATCGAGGTGCTTGCCGGAGCGGGTGACGATCACTCGCAGAATTGGAATCAGAAAGTGTGACGCGCCGTGCATCGAGCCGGTGGCATCGATGACGAGATGCAGCTCCTTGCCGGGGATCTTTTTTAACCCTTTGATAAAGATTTCAAAATCTTTACGTCCTTCGCCTTCATCAAGACCTGCCGGTTCAAGTACTTTATTCATCTGGCTTTCAGAGTCCATATTGGCCATCTCGTCGAGTTCGCCAATGAGCCGCTCCATATCGGCCCCCGACATTTCAAGTTTCTCTTCGAGCTTGGCCACTTTCTCTTTCAGTTTGGGTAGCTGATCTTCTTCGGCCACCTTAGAGGTGATCAGGATTGTGACCAACAAAAATATGAAGGTCGCGAGCATCAGTAACGCAACGTCCGAGAAACTTTCATGGACGTTGGTATAGGTGAACTTTCGTCGGTCTTTCACGTGAGTGACTGCTGTTAACTATTCTTTGGGTGGACGAGGCCTGAGGCGCAACAGATCCTTGAGGCGCTGCCAAAAGGTGCGATTAAGGTTCTGCATTAAGCGCGCCTCCTGACGCATCAACATATAACATTGTCGATTCATCTCGATACTTTCAAGCAGCGAGGTGCGCTCCTCCTGAGACAGACCGCGCAACTTCTCCACCTCTGTGCGGAACTCCTCCATCGCCATGCGCGATGCACCAAAAGCCGACTGCAGGAATTTCACTCGCTCGCCGAGCGATTCCATTTCTGCATCAAGGAAGCGAATATCGCGTTCCAGCGAAGGTTTGAAGTCGGCAGAGCAGTAGACCAGGCAGATACGCATGGTGCGATCAAACAGCCCTTCGACCCCCTGCTCGGTGATCTGTGCAAAGACACGCAGCAAAACGCCACCCAGGATCGCACCCAGCAAAGTAGTGTAGAAGGCGGTGCCCATGCCGCCCATCGCCTTGCGTAAACCTTGCAGTAGCTGCTCCTGATCATGCCCCAGCGCATCGAGTGAGCTGGTGAGACCCGTCAGGGTCAACGTCAGCCCCATCACGGTGCCGATCAAACCCAGCGTGATCAGCAGATTGCCAGCCACTTCAATCGAGCGACTCATGCGTTGA
>CALZHD010000210.1 GCA_945787155.1 uncultured Gammaproteobacteria bacterium
TGGCTGGTACACCGAAATCCTCGCACCATATCTCAAACCAGAAGGCACCTTTTACGCCGCTGGTTTTGATGGCGAAGAAGGAGCCAACTGGGCCAAACGTGCTGCCAAACGCTTCAATGACAAGCTCGCCGCAGACCCAGCCAACTATGGCAAAACGATCGTCACCGTACTCGCCCCACCCAACAAAACCGAGATCGCGCCGCCCGGCACGGCCGATATGGTGCTCACCTTTCGCAACGTCCACAACTGGATGAAAGCAGGCACCAGCGATGCCGTGCTTGCAGCGATGTATACTGCACTCAAACCCGGCGGCACGCTCGGGCTGGTCGAGCACCGCGGCAATCCCGACGTTAAACAAGATCCTAAGGCGGGATCAGGCTATGTCAATGAGGCCTACACCATCGCGCTGGTTGAAAAGGCGGGGTTCAAACTGGTGGGAAAATCAGAACTGCTGGCCAACCCCAAAGATACCAAAAATCATAAAAAGGGCGTCTGGACACTACCACCAACGCTGCGTCTCGGTAATAAAGATAAAAGTAAATACCTCGCCATAGGCGAGAGTGATCGCATGCTGCTCAAGTTTGTTAAAGAGCCTCTGATTAAGTAACAATTGTGTCATTGCGAGGAGTGAAACGACGAAGCAATCTTCCACCTCATTGATACTCAAAGGGTGGAGATTACTTCCCCATAGGGACCTGGATTTCTAATCCGTCGCGCGTTGCTCGTAATGACACTTATTCAGAGGTGTCTCAAATGGTTATAGATTTAGGAACAGTAAAACATTATGTATATTGCAATGAATCGATTCAAAATCGCACCCGGCAGTGAAGAGGCATTCATCGAGATCTGGAAAAATCGTGACACCTTTCTCGATACCGTTCCCGGCTTCAAGACCTTCAATCTACTGCATGGGCCACAACACGATGACTACACCCTGTTTGCATCGCATTCGGTGTGGGAATCAGATCTGGAAAAATCGTGACACCTTTCTCGATACCGTTCCCGGCTTCAAGACCTTCAATCTATTGTATGGTCCACAACACGATGACTACACCCTGTTTGCATCACATTCGGTGTGGGAATCAAAGAACGATTTCGAAAACTGGACCAAATCCGAAGCCTTTAGAAAAGCGCACGCCAATGCGGGCGGCCCGAAAAAGGATATCTACCTTGGCCCACCGCAGTTTGAGGGATTTGAGTCAGTCGTCTGACTAAAGGCGATAGCGCCTACGCCCAAAGCTCCAGCACAAAGTGGCGCATCACTGAACCCAGCAGGTCACTGCGGGTGATGATGCCGACCAGCTGCCCATCGTCGGTAATCGGCACGGCACCGATGTGGCGTTCAACAAAGAGTCGTGCGATATAACGCACATCGGTATCGACACTGGCCGTCAACAGCGGTGATTTCATCAACTGCCCTACCTGCGCCTCACCGCTATGGGGTGGTTCATAACGATAATCCTCCGTGACACCGGCGAGGTGACGTAGCAGGTCACGATCCGAAATCATCCCTAGCAGGCCGCCTGCCTCACCATCCACCACCGGCACATGACGAAAGGCACGCGCATGAAACAGCGCCATCGCCTCATCGACGGTCGTCTCCGGCGTCAGCGTCAACACAGGCGAGACCATGATCTGTCGCGCCAGCAATTTCTCCTGCGGCAACTGCTCCGTCGCTCGGTAGGCGGTACGCGCAGCACCTCCCATCAGCTGCTCTGCCGCAAGTACGTCATCCTCGAATTTATGCTGCGGGTGATGCGCCTCATCGATCGCGCGCTTAGGTGCAATCTCATCAGCCTCCTCCACCTCACGTGCAGGAAAGAGCCTTTGCAACGGCACCGGGTTATTGATGCCGGGGCCTATCAGAATGAACGCCATATGCTACCTCACAAGATGATAACCACATAATCACCGTCTGATTAAACTGTAGTGCCTGCAACCCGCAATGTCGAGGGGTACCGTTATCGTACCTGGTATCGTACTCAGACCAATTCCCCTCACAATCATGTGTGACAATTTGTCGCGCGACACTATGCCACATTCCCACGCCACACGGTGACAGCTACTATTGCGCCCCTAAATAGAATAATCACAAACATTAAGGAGCTCT